>JANQJT010000197.1 GCA_028281485.1 Phycisphaeraceae bacterium | reverse complement strand
ACCTGCGCGTGGCCCTGGGGCTGCATGAACCCGCCCATCACGCCGAACGCCATGACCGGGTGTTCTTCGCCCGCATCGTCCACGCGCGTCACGAATCCGGGGATGATCGTGTGGTACGGCCGCTTGCTCGGACCCACCTGATTCGGATGGCCCTTTTCGGTCGTGAAGCAGCAGCCGCGGTTCTGCAGCGCGATACCAGTCCCCGGCACGACGACGCCCGAGCCGAAGCCGGTGTAGTTCGACTGGATGAAGCTCACCATCTGGCCTTCATCGTCGGCGGTGGTGAGCAGCACGGTCCCGCCGGGCTTGGGCACGCCGTGCCTGAAGTCCTGCGCGCGGTCAGGATCGATCTGCTTGGCGCGCGCATCGAGGTAGCCGTCATCCAGCAGGTCCGCCGGGTCGATGTCCATGTGCTCCGGATCGGCGATGTACCGGTGCGCATCGGCGAAGGCAAGCTTCATCGCCTCGATCTGCAGGTGCAATGACGCGGCGCTGTCCACCGGGTGCGCCGCGAGGTCGAACCGTCTGAGGATGCCCAGCGCGATCAGCGCCGCCAGGCCCTGGCCGTTGGGTGGCAACTCGTGCAGCCGCAGCCCGCGGTAGTCCAGGTGCATCGGGCGGACTTCCTCGGCGGCGTGCTCCGCCAGGTCATCTGCGCGCAGCGGCGAGCCGCCCGCAATCGCGGCGCTTGCGATCGCCTCGGCGAGCTTGCCGCGGTAGAACGCTTCACCCTTGGTCTGGGCGATCTGCTCCAGCGTCGCCGCGTGGTCCGGCAGCTGGATGCGCTCGCCTGTCTCCGGCGGCCGGCCGTTGGGCGCAAAGGCCTGGTGCCATTCCACGGATCGCTCGGCGTCGTAGGCCTTGAACGCCCGGGCCCACGACGCCGCGGTCATCGGCGAGACGAGGTAGCCCTCCGCCGCGTATCGGATCGCGGGCGCGAGCACCTGATCAAACGGCAGCCGGCCGAACTGCCGGTGCGCGATCGCCCAGCCGGACACCGCGCCCGGCACGGTCACGCCGTCCCAGCCGTAACGGGGGATGCGCTCGAGCCCATCAAAGCGCGACGCGTCGAGCCGCTTGGCCGACCGGCCGGACGCGTTGATCCCGTGCAGCCCGCCGCCGGTCCAGATCAGCGCGAACGCGTCCGAGCCCAGACCGTTGCTCGTCGGCTCGACGACGGTCAGCACTGCCGCCGTGGCGACCGCCGCGTCCACCGCGTTGCCGCCGCGCCGCATCGTGTCCAGCCCGGCCTGCGCAGCCAGCGGCTGGCTGGTCGCGACGCACCGCCCCGCCAGCACGGGCATCCGCTGAGACCGGTACGGGTACGTGTCGTCGAAAGGCAGGGTCATCGGAAGGCCTCCCAATAGAGATCAACCGTGTATCGTAGCGGGGCGATGGGATCCATTACCGATCAGTTGCAGCGACTATTCAAACACGCCAAGCGTACACCCGGCCAGCAAGGCGAACGCCTGGCCGAACGCCACCTGCGGTCCCAGGGCTACAAGCTGATCGCCCGCAACCTCCGCGTCCGGCTGGGCGAGATCGACCTGCTGATGCTCGCGCCCGACCGGCGGACGGTCCTGTTCGTCGAGGTCAAGACCGCCGAGGCCGGACGAAGCTCCAGCGTCCCGCCCGAACACCGCGTCGGCCGGCGCAAGCAGCGCAAGCTCGCGATGCTGGCCGCGAAGCTGATCGCCAGGCACAAGCTCACCGGCCGGCCGATCCGCTTCGACGTCGTGGGCGTGACGCTGCATGCCGATCAGGATGCCGACATCCGTCACTACCCCGCGGCGTTCGAATCGCCGTGGTGATACGTCAGAGCACGAAGCATAAGCAAGTGCTCTGAAAAAAACGCCGCACATGCATGCGGCGCTGATTGCTCTGCGTTGTTTTGAATCGCCGGCTCCCTGCATCAATGCGGGTCGCGGTCCATCAGTGCCGGCGGGGGCGTGTACGAGCCGTCATCCTTGTCGGCCGCGGCCTTCGCGTCCGCGTCGTCCGCAGCGGTGATCGTCGGCTCGTACTGCCAGGTGTCGATCATGATGAAGCCAATGAACAGCGTGACAAACCCCAGCGACGACGCGATCAACAGGCCGTGGAACGCCCGGTCCCACCAGATGTGCATGAACACCAGCACGACCAGCAGCGCCTTGACCAGCGCGATACCCAGCGCGACCACGATGTTCAAGGGGCCCAGATCGACGTTGATCGCCGCGACCGTCAGCACGGTCAGAACCATCAGCGCGAGAAAGATGGCGGTCAGCAGCTTCCAGCCGACGACGTGGTGGTCGCCGTCATGATGGACCCCGGAATGGTCGTCGTGAGCGTGTTGGGTGGTGGCTTCGGACATAGTCTTGCTCTTGTTTGACCCGCGGATCCGTATTGCTCATCCGCGGCTTGTTGTTGTTCCAAGTACGTACATCTAACCGTCAGTGGATCAGGTACAGCAGCGGGAAGAGGAAGATCCAGATCAGGTCAACGATGTGCCAGTACAGGCCGACGATATCGACCGGCACGTTGTACGCCGGGGTAAACACGCCACGCATCGACAGGCCCAGGACCCAGGTGATGCAGCCCATGCCGATGATGACGTGGATCGCGTGCAGACCGGTCGCGCAGAAGTAGATCTGGAAGAAGATGTGGATGCGGTCCTGCACCCCCTTGGGCTGCAGCTCGTAAGGGATGTAGTACTTCGAGTGGCTGAGGTCGGGCACGCCCAGCGGGTTGTCACCGTGCGCGTGCGCCCCGTGCCCGCCGTGATAGTCGTCGGCCAGCGCGACCGTGTGCGCCTGCTCCTCGACCAGGCCGGTCACACCCGCCGCGGGCGGCAAGATGTTGGAGGCACCCGCCGAGGCGCTGGACACCGGCACGACCGCCGACATCCCGGCCGCATCGATCGCCGGGTCCGCGGCGTAGGCCGGCGCGTCGCTGGGCGTGTGCTTGTTGCCGTCGTCTTTGTGCTTGTCGCCCTTGTGCGAGCCGCCGTCGTGCTTTTCCACCCATGCGACCGCGTCCGCGATGCCGGCGTCGGCGAACATGTGCATGATGTGGTGCTGGTAGCTCTTCTGGGGCTTCTTATCGTAGCCCTTCTTCTTGTCGTACTCCGCGAGCGCCTCAAACACCCCGCGGTCTCTGTACAACTCGTACGACGCCTCGACCGGGTGCGGCAGGTAGCCGTGGTGCATCAGCTTCTTCGCCTCGACCGCCGCGATCGCTTCGAGCTGCTCGGCCCGGTCGATCGATTCTTCCTGCTCCTGGCCGTCGATGGTGATCGTCATCGTGTTCTGATTTAAGTTGTCCTCGACGGTGTAGTACAGGTTGTGCTGCCCAGGCCAGATGTTCTCGGCGAACTTCGAGGTGTACTCGAAGTACTTGATGATCAAAAAGCCGAACCCCCCGCCGAGCGTCAGCAGCAGCAGGATGACCAGCGCCTTCTGCTGGCCGAGCTGCGCCGCGCGGACCGCCAACGCCATCGTGAACGACGAGGCCAGCAGGATCGCGGTGTTGACCCCGCCCAGCTTCCAGTCCAGGAACCCGTGGGCGTAGGCGAAGATGTCCGGGTGGTTGGCCCGGTACAGCGCGTAGGCGCAGAACAGCCCGCCAAACATCATCACCTCGGTGACCAGGAACAGCCACATCCCCAGCTTGCCGGCCTCGAACTGCTGGTCGGGCGTGTCGAAGTGGTGGGCGAGGAAGTCGGGGCCGTGGTGATCTCCGTGCCCGTGGTCGTCGTGTTGATGTGCGTCGCTCATGTTCTTCGCTATCGGTAGCAGGGAGTAGGCAATCGGGAGTCGGGAGTAGTTCAATCAATGCACCCGTCGTGGAATCGGAAGACTACTCCCTGCCGCCGACTCCCTGGTCCTTATCTCAATGCGCCGGCTTGCTCGCCTTCTCCGGGTCGTACCCCGCGGGCAGGACATAGCCGTCGATCTTCTCGTCGTACTGCCAGTCGTGGTAGTGGTACGGGTCCGTGCCGACCGGGTCGTACTTGAAGTTCTCGTGCGGCGGGGGCGAGTTGGTGTGCCACTCCAGCTGGTTGCCCCCCCACGGGTTCGCGGGCGCCCGCCTGCCGCGTTTGGCCATCAGCCAGTTGACCAGCACCACGATCAGCCCGATCGTCAGGATGTACGACCCGCCGGTCGAGACGTGGTGGTACATCGTGTACTCGTCCAGGTACGTCGCGTACCGCCGGGGCATGCCCTTCGTGCCGGCGACGAACTGGATGAAGAAGGTCACGTTGAAGCCGATGAAGCACAGCAGCCAGCCGATCTTGCCCCACAACTCGTTGTACATCCGGCCGAACATCTTCGGGAACCAGTAGTACATCCCGCCGAGGAACGCGAACAGCGTCGAGCCGACCATGACGTAGTGGAAGTGGGCGACGACGAAGTAGGTGTCGTGCATGTAGATGTCCGTCGCCAGCGCCGCCAGCGGCAGGCCGGTCAGCCCACCGATCGTGAACAGCCAGATGAAGCCCATCGCGTAGAGCATCGGCGTCTCCAGGCGGATCTGGCCCTTCCACATCGTCGCCAGCCAGTTGAAGACCTTGATCGCCGACGGGATCGCGACCGACATGGTCAGCAGCGAGAACAGGGCGTTGATCATCGGCGACTGGCCGGAGGTGAACATGTGGTGGCCCCAGACGATGAAGCCGAACAGCGCGATCGCCAGCGA
>JANQJT010000191.1 GCA_028281485.1 Phycisphaeraceae bacterium | reverse complement strand
GTGTACCGCGCCGACGCGGCGGAGGATACGCATGCGCTTCAGGGCCCATGTCTTGGCTTTGATCTCGTTGTCGTACCGGGTCAGCTGCGCACGGAACATCTGTCGATCCTGCTCCGTGCGGCCGGTGAGTCGGGCGGTGGCGTCTCGCGCTTCGCGCAGCGCCTGAATCTCGGAGTCGGTCGCGACGATCTGCGTGCTGAGCTTCGCCAGGGCCAGGTCGTCCATCGGATCGGTCTGGTACTGGGACAAGGCGACCAGGCTTTCGCGGCGCGATAATTCGTATGGCTTGCTCGCGTCCGCGCGTTGCGCCTTGATCTCGCGTATCTGGTTGCGAATCGCGATCGCCTGCCGGGTGATCGGCCCGGGGTCGTCCTGTGCGACAGCCGATGAAGCAACAAAGACCAACGCGAGCATCGCGGCGAGCGGATACGAGAGGGCAACGTGGCGGGAGTATGTGCGTGTCACGGTTTATCTCACGGAAGATTGGGTTGGTGGATATTGAAACGGAGTTGGGCCAGGCCTTCGAGGTCGACGAAACGACCGGCGTTGGCGGCGAGCCACTGCCTGGATTGCCATTCGGCTTTGCGCACGTCGAAGGCGACGTACACATACGCGTTGCGGAGGTGGTATTCATTGTTCGTGTGTTTGGTGAGGCGAAGGGGTGATGTCTGCGGAGGTTTTACGGGGATGTCGCGATAGCGCAAGACGCCATCGATGTAGATGGCCGCGTCGATATCAGGCTCTCTTCCACCGGAAGACCAACTGACACTGAAGTAGCGATCATCGCTGTCGCCTCGGATATCGCGCACCTCATACACCGTCCCGTTGATCGTGACTTTATTGAAGTATTGGATCATCACGACCTTCAATGCGTTGTTGATCGCGATGTAATCCTTGGCAACGGACTTTCTTCTATCGCTATACACGCCACGGATGCGATTGATTTCAGTATTGATACGCTTTCGTTCCCGATACGCATCGCTTCGTCGCTTTCGGCGCAGGTCGCGATCCTCTACCACGCCGGCCTTGCGCTGCTCATCTTGGTCTAGAATGCCGGTTTCCAGGCTATTGATGGCTGATCGCTTGCGCGATAACTCGCCCTGCAATCGCTCGTAATTCTCTTCGTCCCAGTCGGTGTAAACCGCCTGGAGCTGTGGCTCGATTTCGGCAAGTTGGGCGCAGAGTTCCGCGAGCCGCGCGCTCTTCTCGGCGATCTGCTCATCCAGGCGGGTGATCGAGTCGTCGTTCATCGGTGAGTCGCTGTGGTAGGCGCGACCGATGGCGACTTGCAGTTGCTTTTGCTTTTCAAGCGGCTGCAGCTCGCGATCGCGCTGCGCGTTGATTTCAGCGAGTTGCGCCAGCAGATTGACCTTTATCTGGAGCAGTTCCTGCAGGTCGCCGGAGATCTCCCGCGGGACCCCGGGCGCAACGTCCGCGCGGCAGGCGTGATCGGCTGGGATCGGCAGCAGGAACAGGACACACAAGGCACAGCGAATCCCCGTCATCGACTTCTCCTTTCAGAGAAGGGTGTGCCCTGTATGTTACCCGAAACGATGCACGATCACGGTTCGAGGGTAATAGGAAAAATCGTGAGGCGATCAGACGGACTTGGCCGGCTCCTGGTGAGTCTGCACGCGGAGCGACAGCTCGTCGAGCTGGGCGGCGTCGACCGGCGAGGGGGCGTCGGTCATCAGGTCCGCGCCCATCTGTGTCTTGGGGAAGGCGATGACGTCGCGGATGTTGGTCGTGTCGCACAGGTGCATGACGATGCGGTCGAGGCCGAACGCCAGGCCGCCGTGCGGCGGGGTGCCGTAGTTGAGGGCGTCGAGGAGGAAGCCGAACTTCGAGCGGGCTTCTTGTTCGTCGATGCCGAGCAGGCCGAAGACGCGCTGCTGGACCTCGGGGCTGTGGATACGGATCGAGCCGCCGCCCAGCTCCGAGCCGTTGAGCACCAGGTCGTAGGCGTCGGACAGCACGTTGGCGGTGTCGGATTCGATCTTGTCCATGTGTTCGGCGGTGGGCGCGGTGAACGGGTGGTGCAGCGAGTCCCATCGCTTGTTGTCTTCGTTCCACTCGACCATCGGGAAGTCGACGACCCACAGCCATTCCCACTGACCGGGTTGGATCATCTCCAGGTCGTTGGCGATCTTCACGCGCAGCTCGCCGAGCACGCGGGCGACCACGGCCGGGCGGGCGTCGACACCGAAGCAGATCAGGTCGCCCTCTTCGGCGCCCATGCGTTCGATCAGGTCGGCGCCGATTGGTTCGATGAACTTGGCGATGCCCGTCGACACCGCGCCGCCTTCGATCTTCGTGACCGGTAGGCCGCCTGCGCCGAACTGCTTGACCCACTCGGCCAGACCGTCGGTCACCTTGCGGCTCATCTTCGCACCGCCGCCGGGCACGCGGATCGCCTTGACGATGCCGCCGGCCTCGATCGCGCCGCTGAAGACCTTGAAGTCCGTCTTGGCCGCCAGGTCGGAGACGTTGACCAGCTCCATGTCGAAACGCAGGTCGGGGCGGTCCGAGCCGTATCGCTCCATCGCCTCGGCGTAGCTCATGCGACGCACCGGCGGCACGGCCACATCCAGCACGTCCTTCCACACCCGCCGAATCATCTCTTCGCACAGGTTCATCACGTCGTCACGCTCGACGAAGCTCATCTCCAGATCGATCTGGGTGAACTCCGCCTGGCGGTCGGCACGCGGGTCCTCGTCGCGGAAGCAGCGGACGATCTGGATGTATCGTTCGCAGCCGCTGGTCATGAGGATCTGTTTGAACAGCTGCGGGCTCTGCGGCAGGGCGTAGAAGCTGCCCTCCTGCAGGCGCGAGGGGACGAGGAAGTCGCGTGCGCCCTCGGGCGTGCTCTTGCAGAGGAAGGGGGTTTCGATTTCGAGGAAGCCCTGCTCGTCGCAGAAGTCGCGGATGGTCTTGGTCACGCGGTGCCGTGTGCGCAGGATGTCCTGCATGCGCGGCCGGCGCAGGTCGATGAAGCGGTGCTTGAGGCGCAGCTCCTCGCCGACCTTGTCGCCCTCGTCGGGCAGGAACGGCGGCGTCTGGGCCTTGTTGAGGATCACCAGCTGCGTGCAGTCGACCTCGATGTCGCCCGTGGGGAGCTTGGGGTTGCTCATGCCCTCCTGTCGCGCAACGACCTTCCCGCTGACGGCCACGACGTCTTCGTGACGCAACCGGTCGGCCAGCGTGTGGGCCTCGGCGTTTTCCGGGTGGAACACGAGCTGGGTGAGGCCCTGGCGGTCACGCAGGTCGATAAAGATCACACCGCCATGGTCGCGGTAGTTGTTCACCCAACCATTGAGCACGACCGCTTGGTCGATATGGTCTTTTCGCAGTTCGTTGCAGTGATGGGTGCGCTTATCCATGGCTGTAATCCGTTCAACGTCTGGGTGTTGCGTCAACGCGACGCGGGGAAAACCGGGCATGATAACAATGGCGGCAGGCGGTGGCGAACGGCGCGGGGGCCGGTGTGGGTGGGGCGGATGGTTGAGTGAGAGGCTGGGCAAGTTGGGTTGAGGGAAAAAGCGGGCGTGATTCGCATGATGGACGCGACTGACAAACCCAGACGGTGTAAGATATTGCATCAGCCGCGATGCAACGGTCGCGGCATCCGGCCCCGCGTTGCGACATCCGTGGAGCCGAGCCATAATTGGCGTCAGGCGGGCCGAGCATCGGCCGGTCGTGACAGCAGGCCGACGCCCAAGCAATCCCCGGAGCATCTATGGCACGAGCGCGTAAGAAGATCGGGCAAATCCTTGTTCGTTGGGACATCATCAACGAAGAGCAGTTGCAGGAAGCGCTGAACGTCGCCAAGGGCTCGGGCAAGCGGATCGGCGAGGCCCTGGTCGAACTCAACTACGCCAACGAAGACGACATCGCCAAGGCGCTGGCCAACCAGTACGGCTGCGAATACGTCGACCTCGACAGCCCCGAGGTCATGAAGGCCACCAATCTCCAGCTCATGCCCAAGGAACTGATCCAGAAGTTCCTCGTGCTGCCGCTGGAGAAGAGCGCCGGCCGGATGAAGGTCATCGTGCACGACCCGATGGACCTGGAGCTGATGGACACCATCCGCTTCCGCATGAACTGCGAGGTGGAGACCGTTCTCGCCAGCCGCGCCAAGATCAAGAACTACATCGACACGATTTACAGCGAAACCCAGGCCTCCATCGACGAGACGATGCACGACCTGGGCGCCGACATGTCCGCCGCGGGCAGCATGACCAACGATTCCGGCGAGGTCGACATCGCCGATGACGGCTCCGGCGACGCCCCGGTCGTCCGCCTCGTGCACAAGATGATCACCGACGCGGTCAACGGCCGCGCCTCGGATATCCACGTCGAACCGATGGCCAACCGCGTCCGCCTGCGCTACCGCGTCGACGGCGTCTGTCACGAGCGTGACAACCTGCCCAAGCGCATGCAGAGCTCGATCATCGCCCGATTGAAGATCATGAGCGGCATGAAGATCGAAGAGCGACGCATCCCGCAGGACGGCCGCATCAAGATGAAGGTCGGCGAGTCGCAGATCGACTTCCGCGTGTCCTGCTGCCCGGCCTACCACGGCGAGTCCGTCGTGCTGCGTATTCTGCGGCCCGACTCGGTGCAGATCGGCCTAGCCAACCTCGGCTTCCAGCCCGACCACCTGGAGATCTTCAACAAGATCATCCGCCGCCCCAACGGCATCTTCCTCGTGACCGGCCCCACCGGTTCGGGCAAGACCACCACGCTCTACTCGGCGCTGGACGTGCTGAACCGACCCGACCGCAAGATCATCACCGCCGAGGACCCCGTCGAATACAACTTCACCGGTATCAACCAGTGCCAGGTCCGTGACGACATCGGCCTGACCTTCGCCCGCATCCTCCGCGCCATGCTCCGTCAGGCGCCCAACATCGTGCTCGTTGGTGAGATCCGCGACAAGGAAGTGGCCGACGTGGCCACCCAGGCCGCCCTCACCGGCCACCTCGTGTTCTCCACGCTTCACACCAACGACGCACCCTCTGCGATCACGCGTATGATCGACATGGGCGTCAAGCCGTTCCTCGTGGCCAGCTCGCTGCAGGCGGTCATGGCCCAGCGACTGATCCGCGTGCTCTGCAAGGACTGCAAGGCCCCCGACGACAGCCCCAGCCGCCACCACCTCAAGCTCTGCGGCATCACACCGGAGGACATGGAAGGCCACACCATCTACAAGGCGGTGGGCTGCCCCAACTGCAACAACAGCGGCTATCGCGGTCGCCGCGCCGTCTTCGAGTTCATGCTGATGAACACCGAGATCCGCGAGCTGGCGTTCAAACGCGCCGCCGCGACTCACCTGCGCAAGGCGGCCATCGCCAGCGGCATGCGCGGGTTGGTCGAAGACGGCAAGCTCAAGATCCTGCAGGGCGTGACGACGCCCGAAGAGATTGCCCGCGTCGCACAGGTCGAGGGCATGACCGAAATGGATGAAGCCGACGGCGTGGTCGATCTGTAGACCCCACGCCCCCACCGTGTGAGAGGACCCCAGATGTCTACCGTTCACATCGATCGCTTGCTGGATACCGTCGTCGCGCAAGGCGCCAGCGACCTGCACCTGACCGTCGACAAGCCCCCCACGCTCCGCCTGCACGGCCGACTGCGTGAGCTGAAGACCAAGATCCTCACGCCCGACGACACGACCAGCCTCATGAAGTCCATCGCGCCCGAACGCGCCCAGCAGGAGCTCCAGGAAGAGGGCACCTGCGACTTCGGCTTCGCCTACGGCGACAAGGCGCGCTTCCGTGTGTCCATCTTCCGGCAGCGCGGCGTGCTGGCGCTGGTGCTCCGTCAGATCCCCAACAAGCTGCTCAGCTTCGACCAGATCGGCCTGCCCGCCGAGTGTTCCGAGCTGGTCCGCCGACCGCGCGGCCTGTTCCTGGTGACCGGCCCCACCGGTTCGGGTAAGTCGACCACACTGGCGTCGATGATCAACTACATCAACGACATGTTCGACCGGCACATCGTGACCGTCGAAGACCCCATTGAGTACTACCACAACCACAAGAAGTCGATCGTGAACCAGCGCGAGGTGGGCGTGGACGTGACCAGCTTCGCCGAGGCCCTCCGCCGCGTGCTGCGTCAGGACCCCGACGTGATCCTCGTCGGTGAGATGCGTGACCTGGAGACGATCGAGTCGGCGATCCGCGCCGCGGAAACCGGCCACCTGGTCTTCGGCACCCTCCACACCAACTCCGCCGGCGGCACGATCAACCGTGTCGTCGACGCCTTCCCCGTCGACCAGCAGAACCAGATCCGCGTACAGCTTTCCGACTCGCTGATCGCCGTGCTCAGCCAGCAGCTGCTGCCCCGCGTCGACACCTCGGGCATGTGCGCCGCCTACGAGTTCATGGTCGTCACCCCCGCGATCGCCAACCTCATCCGCGAGGCCAAAGCCACCAGCTTCATCGACTCGGCCATCCAGACCGGCAAGAACCTGGGCATGCAGCTGCTCGACGACCACCTGTGGCAGCTGTACGAATCCGGCAAGATCGACGTCGATGAGATGATCGACAAGTGTCGCGAAAAGAAACAAATGTCCCACAAGGTTCACCGGGCCGGCGGCAAGGTGGGGCGGGCTGAGCTGGACGAAGAGAACGATACAGCGGCGTAATTATCTGACTAATCGCCTACTCATACGTGAAGGTGACATTTAGAGGATTTGTTAGGATATTCAAAAATTACGCATTGAATAATAAAAAGTGCACTACAAGCACGATGTCCACTTGAAAATATATTGAAAAATGGGGTTGTTTTGGCGATAGGGTTGATGGAATAATTAGAAGACAGAGATGCAGTGTTAGCAACGCTGTCAGTTGAGTGGTTTATCGCGACGTTTTCCCTCAACCGACAGGAACCGCCCGACGGAGGATGCAGCGGTGCTGCTGAGTGCCTCCTACCTGCCAAGTCTGCCGACGACCGGCAGCACCCAACGCCCGCCCAGCCCCGGCGGAGTACGAACCATGGCGAAAGAAAAACCTCCCATCAGTGAACTCAAGGGCCGTCGTCTCGGTCGCGTCCTGACCAAGATGGGCCTGGTCACCCGTGAGCAGGTGCACGAGGGTCTGGCGCTGCAGCAGCAGCAACGCAGGCCGATCGGCCAGTTGCTCATCGAGCTGGGCTACATCACCGATCGCGACGTCAACACCGCCCTGGCCGCACAACAGGGCATGGAGTCGACGGACCTGTCGACCCTGGAGATCGACGAAGAGACGCTGGCCGCCTTGCCCGCGGAGACGGCCCAGTCCTACCAGTGCGTCCCCATCGCCTACGACCAGCGCACCAAGAGCCTGACCATCGCCGTCAAGTCGGCCGACAACTTCCGCGCTGTCGACGACCTGGCCATGCTCATGGGCTTCAAGGTCGTGCCGGTCGTCGCCGACGATCCGCAGCAGGTCGACGCGCTGTTGACCCAGCACTACGGCGGTCGCGAGGCCGAATCGATCACCGAGCTGATCGGTGAGCTGGCCGCCGACGACAACCTCGCCGAACTCGAGGGGCGCGGCCACTCGATCGACCTGGACACCCTCATGGCCGCGGCCGACGACAACAAGGTCAAGCGCCTGTTGAACCTCGTGCTGCTGCAGGCGATCAAGGACAAGGCCTCGGACATCCACTTCGAGCCGTTCGAGGAAGAGTTCAAGATGCGCTACCGCATCGACGGCGTGCTATACGAGATGGTGCCGCCGCCGCGTCACCTGGCCGCCGCCGTGGTCAGCCGCGTGAAGGTCATGGCCAACCTCGACATCGCCGAACACCGCATGCCGCAGGACGGCCGCATCGAGTTGACCGTCAACGAATCGCCCGTCGACCTCCGCGTCAGCGTGTTGCCGACGATGTTCGGCGAGTCGGTCGTGATGCGTGTGTTGGATCGCTCTAACGTCAAGCTCGACCTGGACCGCCTGGGTCTGCGCGAGGACGACCTGGAGACCATGCGCCAGCTCATGCACAAGCCCAACGGCATCATGCTGGTGACCGGCCCGACCGGTTCGGGCAAGACCACCACGCTGTACGCGGCGCTGAACGAGCTGAACCGTCCGACCGAGAAGATCCTCACCGCCGAGGACCCGGTCGAATACGACATCGACGGCCTGGTGCAGTGTCAGGTCAACGACGAGATCGGGCTGACGTTCGCCCGCTGCCTGCGCAGCTTCCTGCGTCAGGACCCCGACAAGATCCTCGTCGGTGAGATCCGCGACCTGGAGACGGCCCAGATCGCCGTGCAGGCCTCGCTCACCGGCCACCTGGTGTTCACCACGCTGCACACCAACGACGCGCCGTCCAGTATCGCGCGTCTGCTCGACCTCGGCCTCGAGCCGTTCCTCGTCACCGCGACGCTCGAAGCGGTTGTGGCCCAGCGCCTCGTCCGTCGCATCTGCACGCACTGCAAGGAGGCCTACGAGCCGACAGAGGAGCAGCTGATGGAGCTGCAGCTCACCCCCGAGGACGTGGAGGGGCGCGTGTTCTACCGCGGCAAGGGCTGCCCGCAGTGCAACGGTCAGGGCTACAGCGGACGCCAGGCGCTCTACGAGATCATGGTGCTCGACGACGAGCTGAAGGAACTGATCATGCAGCACGCCTCGACCAACGTGCTCCGCAACGAGTCGCGCAAGCGCGGCATGCGGACGCTGCGTCAGTCGGGTCTGCTGTCGATATACGACGGCGTGACCACCATCGACGAGGTGGTGCGCGAAACGATCATGGAAGAGGAATGATCCCGGTCGGCCGGTGGCGCACGACGCCGCGGCCCCGACACGACCCGCACCCGGCGGGGCGACGGTTTAGTTTGTGGAGGTCATCATGCCTGTCTACCAATTCGAAGCGATGAACCAGGCCGGTCAGCCCCAGAAGGGCACGATCGATGCGTCCAACAGCGAAGACGCGATCCAGCGCATCAAGGCCAAGGGCTACTTCCCGACCTCGGTCCGTGAGAAGAAGACCAAGGCCAAGAAGGGCGGTGGTGATTCCGCTTCGCCGGCCGCGAAGAAGACCAAGAAGAAGGGCATGGAGATCACGATCAGCTTCGGCGGCGTCAGCAAGAAGATGATCACGCAGTTCTCCCGCCAGATGTCCACGCTCCAGGACGCGGGTCTGCCCATCCTGCGGTCGCTGCACATCCTCGCCGAGCAGCAGAAGCCCGGTCAGTTCAAGAACATCGTCGAAGAGATCGCGCTGGACGTCGAGGGCGGATCGGCCCTGTCCGAGGCCATGGCCAAGCACCCCAAGGCCTTCGACCGCCTGTACTCCAAGATGATCGCCGCCGGCGAGGTCGGTGGTGTGTTGGACATCATCATGCAGCGTCTGGCCGATTTCATGGAGAAGGCCCAGGCCCTGAAGAAGCGCATCATCAGCGCGATGATCTACCCCGTGGCCGTGGTGCTCGTGGCGATGCTGATCGTGACGTTCATCATGATCAAGGTGATCCCGAAGTTTAAGGCGATCTTCGAGGACTTCGGTGCGCCGCTGCCCAAGGCGACGGTGTACCTGATGAAGATGTCCGACTGGGTCGCCGGCACGATGGACGGCCAGTGGCACGCGGGGATGAAGGAGAGCGGGGGCGTGACCGGCATGAACCCGCCCGGTTACGTGGTGATGTTCGGTGCGCCGATCGTCCTGTTCATGATCTTGAAGATGATCCGTCGCAGCAAGGGCGGCCGCGCCGCCATCGACCGCGCGAAGATGAAGGTGCCGGTCTTCGGTCGCCTGATCAAGGCCAGCTCTATCGCCCGCTTCACCCGCACGCTCGGCACGCTCATCGGCGCCGGCGTGCCCATCCTCGAAGCCATCACCATCACCCGCGACACCGTCGGCAACCACGTCTACGAGGTCGCGCTGCAGAAAGTACACGACTCGATCCGCGAGGGTGAATCGTTCGCCACGCCGCTGCGCGAGACCAAGGTCTGCGACATCCTCGTGGTCAACATGATCGACGTGGGCGAAGAGACCGGTGAGCTGGACAAGATGCTGTCCAAGGTCGCCGACAACTACGACGAAGAGGTGGACAACATGGTCCGCTCGCTGATGTCCCTGCTCGAGCCGCTGATGGTTTGTGTGCTGGGCGTCATCGTCGGCGGCATCGTGGTCGCGTTGTTCCTGCCGCTGCCCACACTCATCCAGTCGGTGTCCAACGCCTGATCGCCGGAGGCCAGCCATGCCCGTCGCAGAGAACCGAAACCGAACCCGTTACCGCTTCGGCGCCGCCCGGCCCGCGGGCTTCACGCTTGTGGAGCTGCTCGTGGCCGTCGCGATCATCGCCCTGCTGTTGGGCATCCTCCTGGCGGTCCGCAAGGCGATCGAAACCAGCGAGTCGGCCCGCACCGAGGCGCAGGTCCAGCAGTGCGAGGTCCTGCTCAGCGAGCTGAGAACGATCACCGGCATCCAGCAGGTCCGCGAC
Source organism: Phycisphaeraceae bacterium (assembly GCA_028281485.1). Taxonomy (GTDB): domain Bacteria; phylum Planctomycetota; class Phycisphaerae; order Phycisphaerales; family Zrk34; genus JANQHD01. The sequence goes on along the minus strand of JANQJT010000191.1, from coordinate 2,912 downwards.
GCCGACGTCAACGGCAACAACCACATGGGCGCGTTGCTGCAGCGCGCCGCGCGCACCGAGCAGCTGGCCGAACTGATGTCGGCGCTCGGCGACAAGTACGATTCGACCGGCTTCGTCCTGCTGGACCACTGGGATCGGCCCATCTTCTTCAACTACAACGGAGCCAACGCCTCCCCCGTCAACCGCCCCAACAGCGAGGGCGGCGGGCCGATCGGTCACGACATGCCCGTTCGGGATTACCCCTACTTCGCCTCCGCCGGGGCCGACGGCCTGTGGGGCGACTGGGACAACTCCGAGAACAAACCCAACCCCAACGTGGACGACGATCAGAACGGCAGGGCCGACTCTGCCGACAACATCTACTCCTTCAACATCACCGCCCGGTAACACACGATGAAGCTGCTGCCCACGCATCCCGACCGCCTCGCCGCCTCACGCGGCTTCTCCGTGATGGAGTTGCTCGTGGTGGTGCTGATCGTCTCGATCATCGCGGGCGTCGCCGTCGTGGGCACGAACACGATGTTCGCCGCGAGTCGTCGCACCAACGCGGAGATGATCACCGCCTCGGCCGTGGGCCAGGCCCGCGCGTTCGCCACCTCGCCGCGCTCGATGGTGACGGGCGAGTTCCGCGGCGCCGCGGCGCTGTTCACCGCCTCCAGCGAGATCCGCCTGATCATCCACGACGAACGCGTCCGTGACAGCCGTGCGCAGTACGATTACCTGTACGAGAACGGTATGCCCGGCTACACCGACCTGGTCGAGCGGGAGACCGGTAAGCCCTACAGGTACATCCCCATGCCGCAGGACATCGGTGTCGTTGGCATCACCCGCGGCAATTCCGGCCAGGAACTGCTGCCACCGCCGTTCGCCATCCGCTTCAACCGCGACGGCGTTCTCATCGCCGCCAAGACCGGCTCCGATGAAAACCTGGTTTATTACGACGGGCGGTACGACGGTGACGTGGAAACCACCGTCGATCGCAGCGGCAGCTACAACGCCGACGCGTACGATCCGGAGTCGACCTACTACGACAAGGGCGCCTTCAATCCCTGGAACAACACCGCCGACAAGTACGAGGTCGGCTTTGAGAAGGTCGAGACCGTGCTCGGCGTGGTCGTCTACAGCAAGAGCGAGTTCGAGACCGCCGGCCACTCCTTGGGCGGCGATTCCAGCGACCTGCAATCCGACGGCTCGCTGACCAACTCAGGCAGCAGCAATCCCGCTGAATGGCTCATGCGAAACGGCAAGATCATGATGTTCGACCGCTACAGCGGCGAGGTCATCCGGGAAAGGCCGCAGCAATGATCCGCCACCGCAACATCCCGGCTTCGCGCTTCGCGGGCTTCACGCTCGTCGAGCTGCTCATCGCGATGGGTGTGCTCGCGATCGGACTGGTCTCCATCGCGGCGATCTTCCCCGTCTCCGGCTACCTCCAGAAGCAGGCCGGCGACGACATGCTCGCGCTCCACGCTCAACAACACATCGACACGATGCTCAAGGCACGCAAGATCGGCGTGACCGGCGGCTCGGGCGTCTTCGCGCTGCAAACCGAGCTGCGCGGCGACACCAACGGCGACGGCATGCCCGAGGGCCCCTGGCCCGTCGCCCTGCGCTGCTACCCGTCCACCTACGATCTCGACGGCGACGGCCGAACCGACGAGGCGCCCGACCAGGTGGGTATCGATACAAGCGGCAACGGTTCGATTGAACCCGGCGAAACCATCGGCGGTCGGCCCGACCCCGACACGCTCAATCCCGACCCCGAAGACGCGGACTTCGATCAGCGACCGATCTACTGGGTTCCGCTCGGTTACGACCGCGCCGGCCAGAAGCGCGTCTACGTCTTCGTCCTGCGCAGCCACCCCGACGCCTACTACGACAACTCAAACTTCCTCAACGGTGACACCGCCAATCCGCAGGACGACAGAGACGACACGGCCGGCCCCGAGTCGTTCTCCTACAACAGCCCGTCGACCTACTACCACATCCCCCGCGTCGTCCGGTCCTCGCCGCTCGTTGTCCCCGGTATCCACGAGCCCGCCACCAACGAAACCTACTTCGAGTTCGGCGACACGTTCACCGTCGATCAGCTGCGCCCCGGCGACCTGGTCCTGTTCGACAACGGCGTCGTCGCCCGACTCAGCGACGTCGACACCTCCAATCGCCGCATCAAGATCGTCGGCAACTACGAAGCGGCCGAGCTCACACAAATCGGCCTGTCCCAGCCCACCCGGGTCTGGTTCGCCTTGCCCCCGCAGGCGTTCAGCGCCGGCGGCAACCGGCCCGACGGCGCCAACCCCGCCATGCGCATCCTCGTCTACGGACCGGAGGTGATCCGATGAAACCGACCCGTCATCCGATCCGTCGCTCGGGCTTCACGCTCATCGAACTCATGGTCGCCCTCGCCGTGACACTCATCATCATGACCGTCATCGCGCAGGTCTTCGACACCGTCACCGACGCGGCCAACGCCGGCAATTCCACCGGCGAGCTCCTGTCGCGCAGCCGCACCGTCGTCAGCCAGGTCGAACGCGACTTCGATCTCATGGTCCCGCCCGATCGCAGCGGCGTGCTGGTCATCGTCAACCAGCGCATCGGCAGCCCCACCAGCGCCAACGACGGCGTCCTCGTCACGCTGCAGGACGACCTCGATGCCGACGGCGAGATCGACATCTCGCGCGGCGAGGTCGGCCGCGACGCGCGGATCGACCAGATCATGTTCATCCGCGAGCGCGACGACGCCACACCGATCACACCAACGAATACATCAAACTTCACGCCAATGCAGACCAGCGCCAATTACATCAAGGTCTGGTACGGCCACGCGCTGCGGGCCCTGGAAGACGGCAACCGACCCACGCCTGCCGGCATCCGCCACCCGCTCGGCGGCGCAGAAAACAACTATTACTGCG
>JANQJT010000249.1 GCA_028281485.1 Phycisphaeraceae bacterium | reverse complement strand
TGCTGGAACGTGCCGAAGGCCATCTGCATGTTCGTGAACAGGTGGAACATGAGGAAGACGCCGATCGGCACGATGCCGCACAGCGAGTGCAGCCGGCGTAGCAGGAAGTGGTATTTGCCGCCGATGGTGGGCGATTCATTGATTTGGGCCGTGGTCACGGTCAGGGTCCCTTCAATTTCCAAATTAATGGACAAACATGTCCAATTGGGCGTTGCATCATATTCGTCCCGCCCGCCGCGTCAATGGGGTGATCGCACTTATTTACCTTGTTGTCTGATCATTCCGTCGTTTACGGCGTCACGATCCCGCCGCCGGCCTCCGGCGACTCCGTAGCGTTACCATCCGCGCCGGACTCGCTGGCCGCCTGCTTCATCGCTTCCTGGCTCAACGCCACGAAGTGCATCCGCAGTTCATACAAGGCCTGCTCCAACAGCTTCTTCTCTTCTTCATCGAGGTTGCCCTCGGTCTTCGTCTGCAGCACACCGAGCATGTCGATCTGATACTTGGCCAGGTCGATGATCGCGACACGCTGACCGGTGTTCGGATCGGGGATCATGCCCATCGCAAACATCGCCTGCGTGACGATCTCCGAGACCAGCGTTCGGAAGTCGGCCGGCGGGATCTTGCCCGGTCCCCCCGCGGCGCCGGCGGCACCCGCCGCGTCCCCGCCCTGCTCGGCCTTGGCCTTCTCCTCCGCGGCCAAACGATCCTTCTCCGCCTGAGCCTCGGCCTTCCAATCGGAATCAATCTGAAGATCGGGCGCGTTGTTTTCGGGTGTCTCGCTCATCGCTGTTTCGCCTTTTTTGTGGGATTTTGTGTGATCTGAGCTTACGAGTATACGACGCGACCGTCCCACCCGCGACCGCCCGTTGTATCCGCCCCCCCGCGGGCATAAACTCGTAGAAACCATAGGGAGCTGCCCCCGTGAGAATCACCCGCCGTCTGTCTATCCTCTTCGCCGCCGCCTGCCTCGGGCTCGTTGGCTGCGGCGCGTTGGAATCCGAACCCGACAACGCCCCCCCGCTCGTCACCGATACCGATCCCTACGAGCCGCAGACCGTCTACACCGCCTCGGTCAACTCCGGCCAGGGCCCCGAACAGGTCGACCCCACGACCGAAGACACCGCTCCCCTGGTCATCACCGACGCGATGGTCGGACAGATCAACGGCAAGCCCATCTACGCCTCCGCGATCTTCGCTGAGCTCGGCGAGGAATCCCTCACGCGTCTCGGCCAGGAGCAACCCCGCAACCGGTTCATCCAGGAGGTCGCTTCGTCCGTGAAGGACCTGCTCGAAGCGCGCGTCACGAACACGCTCATCGTCGCCGAGGCCGAAGCCGACCTCACCGCACAAGAGCGTGCGCAGATGCAAGCCGTGCTCGTAAAAGAACGCGAGAAGGTCGTCGCCAAGTACCTCGGCGTCCCCGCCCGCGCACAGGAAGCGCTCATCGCCGAGGGCTACCCGCGTGGCCTGGACGACTACGTCGAAGAGCTCCGCCAGCAGATGCTCGTCGGTCAGTACCGTATGTCCAACATCTCCCCCAAGGTGCACGTCACCCGCCAACAGATCGAACGCTACTACCAGGACCACATCGACGAGTACGTCGAATCCGGCCAAGTCACGCTGCGACTGATCCGCGTCGATGACGACGACACCGCGGATATCGTGGAAAACGCGCTGAACGCCGGCGAACCCTTCGCCGACGTGGCCGAACGCCACACCGTCTACTCGCGCGGGACCGGCGGCCGACGCGATTTCACCGACAACATGGAGACGTTCGATTCATTGGCCGACGAGTTCGACGCCGCCGTCCAGCAGTTGGCCGTGGGCGAGCACTCGGCACGCATCGTCACCAACGATCAGTACTGGTGGATCTACCTCGAGGCGTACGAGCCCGGCAACAGCCGCTCACTGCAGGACGTCTACCTCGAGATCGAAGGCAAGCTGCGTCAACAAAGAGAGACGGCGCTGTTCGTGCAACACATCGCACGCATGCGTAACGACGGCAACTACACCCCCGTCAACGAGATGGTCATCACGATCACCGAGATCGCCGTCAACCGCTACGCCCACCTGAATTAATATCCACCTCACGCCGCCTCTGGCGTCACGCAAAACGTATCACCGGTTCCACCACGGCTTTTTCCTTGCCGACACCCCATCCGCCAGATACAGTGCGGGTGGTTGTTATGGAGACGGGCATGCCCGACCAGCCAGCGGGTCAGTCAAGCCCCACGGCGTGTGAGCAGCCGAACGATCAGGCCACGCTCGACGACGCGTCGTGTGGGCAGGCACCCGTGACGTCCAACATGATCGGCACCGCCCTCGCACCCGTTCTGCTGCGAGCGTGTGATCCCTGTTTATCTGAAATCCACTGGTTCCGCACCGACTGGCAGCGCGGCGGCGCGCTGACCGGTTACGCCACGTTCACCGACAACGACGGCGAGCACCCGGTCGTCGTGAAATACCCCGTTCCGCCACGCGAGCTGCGCTGGCTCAGACGGCTGCAATCCGACCAGCACGACCTGGGCGACGTCGTTCCCAAGCTCTACGCCTCCGGTGAATCGCTCAACGGCTACGACCTGGCGTGGGTCGTCATGGAGCGCCTGCCGCACGGGCCGCTGGATTCCACGTGGCAGGGCGTCGAGTGGGACCTGCTGATCAAGGCCATCGGCCGGTTCTACGCCGCATCGATGCAAACGCCGATCGACCAACCGCCACGCGAAGAAGACTGGGCCAGCATCTTCAAGCGCGCCCGCACGAAGGTGCGCGAGCACGGCGTGCCGGAAGAACAGCGGTGGAACAAGGCGCTCAAGGCGCTGCAGAAGAAGCTGCCCGCCGTGCTTAAGGCGTGGGATGCACGCGACGTATCGCTCTGGTGCCACGGCGACTTCCACCTGGCCAACGCCATGACGCGCAACCAGCCGCCCGAAGGCCCCGCCATCCTGCTCGACCTGGCCGAGGTCCACTCCGGCCACTGGGTCGAGGACGCGGTCTACCTTGAACACCTCTACTGGGCGGCGCCCCAGCGCCTCGCCGGTCGTTCGGTTGTGAAAATGATCGCCCACGAACTCAAAGACCACGGCCAGGCCCCCGAGGCCGACTGGCCCAACGTCGCCAACCTCCGGCGTACGCTGCTCGCCGCTTCCGTCCCCGCCTACCTGCACCAGGAAGGCAACCTCAAACACGTGCACGCGGCACTGGAAAGACTCGAACAATCGTTCAGTCAGCTGCACCTGTAACCGCCCCACACCCCGATAAGATTCCTGTTTTTTTCGCGCAAGCGCACATCGCGCAAGTCCTGTCTCGTCTTCGCACTAGGGCGCTCAAGACAGCTAACAATCGGCACAAGCGAAAAGTATTAAGTCTCGATTAACGGTGCGCCGATATAATGGGTACACCCGCGACGTTCGGCGGGACGGATCAGTTCGATCGTGTTTCAAGGGATCGCCGACGGTTAGTTACATACGCACAGGTCATTAAGACCACTATCTAGCAAGTTTGCTACCGACTCGTGCACCCTTGAAGATCACGCTGACGCGTCCCGCCAAGCGCCGCGTTTTTTTATGCGCCCCGCCGATCGGTTTAAAGATCGAACATCAGCAACACGTACATCAACGCGTTCATTGCCATGGATAGAATCAGCAACACGATCAACACCTGACGGGTGAAGATCGGCTTGGTGATGTCGACCAGTTCGGCGTCCGATTCCTCTTCGATCTGTGCCAGATAGGCCATGGCGGCCGGGTCGTTCACGTGCATCGGCGATCGCCCCTGCAACAGACAGCGCAGGTCTTCGATGAGTTGATCGGCCGAGCCGTATCGCTCGTTCGCGTTCTTCGCCAGCAAGGTTTCGATGATGCGGCAGAGACCCGAGTTGAGCTTCGGCACGTGCTTGTCCGGCGGCTCCGGCTCTTCGATCAGGTGCTGGCGGATCACCTCGTCGGGCGTCTTGCCCAGGAAGGGAGGCCGACCGGTCACCATGTGATAGAACGTGGCACCGAGGTTGTACAGGTCGACGCGTGAATCCAGGTCGGCATCGCCGCGAATCTGCTCGGGGCTGTTGTACAGCGGCGTGCCCGCCGAACCCCGCCCACGCACGACCTCGGTGTAAAGCGACTGAGCCAACCCGAAGTCGACGATCTTCGCCTGACCGTTCTTTTTGAACAGGACGTTGCGCGGCTTGATGTCGCCGTGCACCATCCGCTGCGCGTGCGCCGCCTTCAGGCCGCTGGCGATCTGGATGACGATCTTCATCGCCAGCTTCTCTTCGACCTTCCCGTCGCGCTGCAGCAGGTCGTGCAGCGACCCGCCGCCGACGTACTCCATCACAAGACAGGGCGTGGGGATGTGCGTCATCACGTCGTACACGGTGACGATGTTTTCGTGTTTGAGCTGAGCGACGGTACGCCCCTCCGCCTCGAGCCGGGCGATGAACTTCGCGTTCTCAGCCAGCTTCGGCTTGAGCACCTTGATCGCATCGATCCGATCCAGCTTCACGTGCCGCGCACGATAGACCGTCGCGTTGGCCCCCTCGCCAATCTGCTCGAGCACCTCGTAGCCCGGTATGTCCAGCATGGCAGCAGTCACGAAACCCCCTTAAAGATAATCCCAATACCTCAGCATAACCCATGCGGAGCCGAGTTTTCAACCGTTTTAATCCCCGCCGGCCACACGCTGGATCTCCTCCAACGAGGTCTCACCCGTCGCGGCCAACCGAAACGCGTTCTCTCGAAGGGTGTGGAACAGCGTGGCGTCCATCGCCTTTCGCAGGTCCTGCGTCGTCGGGCTGGTGATCAGGGTGTCCCGCAGGTCCGTGTTCGCCTCCAACATCTCGAACACACTGATACGCCCCAGGTAGCCGGTCTTCAGACACTTCACGCAGCCGATCGGCTGGTACACCGATTTGAGCTTGGTCGCCTCCTCACCCAGCGCTAACCGCTGCGAGGCCGTCGGATGCGTCTCCCGCTTGCAGTCCGGGCACAACCTGCGCACCAGCCGTTGGGCAACGACCACGTTGATCGCCGACGCGATCAACTGGCTGTCGACACCCAGGTCCATCAATCGATACAGCGCGCCGATCACGTCCTTGGAGTGGATCGACGCCAGCACCAGGTGCCCCGTGGCCGCGGCCTGCATCGCGATGCGTGCCGACTCCACGTCGCGGATCTCGCCCAGCAGGATCACGTCGGGGTCCTGGCGGAGCACCGCGCGAAGCAGCGTGGTAAACGTGTTGCCCTGAGACGCGTCGATGGGGATCTGCGTCACCCCGGGGATGTGATACTCCACCGGGTCTTCGATGGTGATGATGTTGCGCTCGTTGGCGTTGATCTCGCGGATGATTGCATACAGCGTCGTCGTCTTGCCCGAGCCCGTCGGCCCCGCGGTCAATATCATGCCCGCGTCGCGGCGGATCGTCTTGCGGATGATCTTCTCCATCCACTCGGGCATCATCAGGTCGCGCACGCGGCTGGGCGCGTTGGCCAGGTCCAGCACACGCACGACCAGCTTCTGTCCGCGCATCACCGGCGTGAAGCTCACGCGATAATCGATCGACCGGGCCACGACACGCGCACCGAAGTGTCCCTCCTGGATCATCACCTTCTGCGTGATATCCAGCTCGCAAAGCACCTTGGCAACGTTCAACAGGCGCTTGCCGACGTCCGCTTCGAGCTGCGCCATGGAGATCATCACGCCATCGACTCGCAAGCGTAGCGAGAAGTGGCGGTCAACCGGTTCCAGGTGCACGTCCGTGGCGCGCGTCTGGATGCAGAGCATCAACACCAGCCGCATCAACCGCATGCCCGAGGCGTCACTACCGCCATCGATTCGGCCCAACTCCCCGCCCCGGGTCGTGTGCAACGTGATGTCGTCGACCGTAAACCGCTGCGGAGGCAGCGTGTTACTGACCCTGTTCAACTCAAGGAACGCCTGCTCGAGATTGAGATCGACCGGCTCGGTCACGACGGGCTGATCGACCTGCGTCTCTACGAAATCCGCAGCCCCACCCGTGCCCGATCGGTCGATGGGGTCCGTTGTGTCATCATCTTGAGGATGCGTTTTGGCGATTGACTCGGCGACCAGCAGGTCCGCTCGCTTGTCCTCTTCGACCGACACGGTTTGCACGGCGAACTGCATCACGATGCTGCCGATCTTCAGGATGTCGCCGGGCTTGAGGGCGGTCTTCTCGGTGATCCGTTCCCCGTTGACCTTCACGCCGTTGCGGGAGGCCAGATCAATCAGCACGTACTCCATGCCCCGGCGTTCGATGACGCAGTGGCGGCGGCTCATGCGATCGTCGTTCAGGCAGAGCTTGTTGCCCGGGTGGCGGCCGATGCTGAACGCATCATCGCCGAGATTGAATCGATCAATCCCGCGGCCGTGTTGAACAATCAGGCAAGCCTTCGACATGCAGAATCCCAACGAAGGAAAAACCGGTGCCTCAGAAGAATGCATTGTATCCCGGTATCGAGCCAGACAAAACTCGATGAAAACGCTCAGATGCGCGTTTCGAAGCCGCTGTTACGCAACAGGTCGTAGAACTGGTCGGTAAACACGAAGTTGTGATCGGGGAAGTCCATCCCCACCATCGACTGATCGACGTGGCTGAACATCAGGTCCACCCGGCCGAACATCTCGCGCTCGCTGCCCCGCTTGCGGTCGATGCGATAGACCGTGCCGCTGGTCGATGCGCCCGCGTCATCGATGCGATCGATGGTGGCTTCGTAGATAAGCGTCTGGCCGGGCGTCGCGTCGTGATCGAACTCCGCCCTGCCGATCTTCGCCAGCAGCACCTTTTCCTTGAAGCCGCGCGCGTGCCCCACGAGGATGCCCGCGGTCTGCGCCACACCCTCGATGATCAGCGGCGCGGGCATGATCGGGCGGGCCGGCCGGGTTTCGGTTCGCGGGAAGTGGTCGTGCAGATGCTCCTCAGCCATGGAGATGTTCTTCAGGGCCACGCACCGCGACCCCGTCTCCAGCTCGAGTATCTGATCGATCCACATCCACCGCATGAAATCGCCTCCGACCTGACCCGAAAAGTC
>JANQJT010000103.1 GCA_028281485.1 Phycisphaeraceae bacterium | reverse complement strand
GTCGAAGTTCGTCGAAAGCCCCGACGAGTTCAGCCAAACCATCTCGTACGGCGTATTCCTTGTGACCGTACGGAAATGCGCGATCGACGTCCCCTTCTCGTTCGGCACCGCCGTCACCTCACCGTACGCCGCCATCCCCTCCGTCACGCGCCGCAAACGATACACATCGAATCCCTTCCCCCGGCGAACGTAGTCGTCAAACACCAGCGCGTGCCGTGGCCGAAGAAACAGCGAACTCATCGCCTGGTACAACGACATCGTCTCGTCACCGATCAGCCGGCCACACACCGCCACCCGCCGACCAGACCCATCACGACCCAGCAAATCATCCGTGCAATAGATCTCACGATTCTCCCCCTCCACCCGGTAACGGTAAGGCCATTCACCCGCCAGCGTCAGCCCGCTCCAACGCTCCGCCGAGTTCAAGCCGTGTTGATCCAACGCCTTCGCAAATGCAGCACGCAACACCTCGGCCTGACCGCTGTCGATCATCGTCTTGAAAGATCGATGCTCAGACTCATGCAACCAGATCGGCTGCTGGTACGCCATCGCCAGCGCCACACCCGCCACGCGCTGCGGCCCCGTCGGATCGATCGCCACAAGCCCCGGCGGCTTGGCCGCGTAGTCATCCGCCCCAAATCGCCTGTTGTGACGCTCGGCGATACGAATCAGCGCCGCCTCAGCATCGATCCCCTCCCGCTCCGGCGACCACCGATACACACGCTTCGGCTCATACGCCCGGATAAACAGCGGCGTCCACCACGCGTCCTCAATCAGCACCGGCCAGATCATCCCCGGCTTCCAACCCCGAATCGCCTCCAGCGCCGCCGCCTCGTCAGCCACCAGCACCACGAAGTCCCCATGCGCCTTCGCCTCGAAGTGCTCCAGTCTCTCCTTGAACACCCCGCCGATCTGCCCCAGCACCAACGACGACGCCTCACGCACCGCCCGGTCCGTGCCCTCGTCCCGCAGGCGCGCCAGGATCTGCACCGCCCGGTTCTCGTCCCCCAGGTCCAGCAGCAGCAGCGCACGCTGATACACCCCGACCTCCGCCGCCGCCTGACCCCACGCAGACCCCGTTGCCGCCACCAAACAGATCAATCCCGCCAGCAATGTCCGCATCATCCGGTCTCCTGAATCACCCCTCCATAGCACCATATCAACCCACGACCATTAACGGCAAAAAAGTGCAAAAATAGCCTTTGCGTCCGCCCCCGTTATATCTTCCCTTCTGGTCGTATTGAGCATCACTCGACAACTAGAGGGAATCACGATGAATCAAGCACTCAAGATAACCGGATGGGCCCTGGCAACGGCCATCGCGCTCGTTGCCCTGTTCAAGCCCGAAATCGGCCTCCTCCACGCCGGCCCCGGCGCCGCCATCGCCGTAGGCCTCATCGGCTTCGCCATGTGCACCCACGCACGAAAGCAACTCGCCCAATGAGTTAACCCGAATCTGCCCAAACCACCTGCGTCCCTGACCCGGTCGATCCCCTGACGACCGGGTCGCTTTTTATTGACACTTCAACATTCATTTCTCAACTATTTCTACGCCGATACCGACCAATAACCAGTAGCCGGAACCCCATTGCTTGGCTACAATCGCCGGAATAGTGTTCAGGTGCCAAAACTAAGTCCCCTTGCCTCTGGAGCTTGTGTCGTGAACTCGGCCCAAAAGCAGACTCAGCTGGTTTCCGCCGCCACCATTCGTTTTGCCGGTGACTCCGGCGACGGCATGCAGATCGCCGGCATGCAGTTCACCGATACCTCCGCCATCTTCGGAAACGACATCGCCACACTCCCCGATTACCCCGCGGAAATCCGCGCTCCAGCCGGCACCGTCGCGGGCGTCTCCGGTTTCCAGATCAACTTCGCCTCCACCGAGATCCACACCCCCGGCGACTCCGTCGACGCGCTGATCGCCATGAATCCCGCCGCCTTCAAGGCCAACATCGACGAGGTCCGATCCGGTGGCGTCGTCATCGTTAACGAGTCCGAGTTCAACAAGGTCAACCTCCGCAAGGCCGGCTACGAAGAGGGCTACAACCCCATCGTCGACGAGGTCCTCACCGCGCGATTCAACCTCTTCCCCGTCCCCGTCACCCGACTCACCGAAGACGCCCTCGCCGACTCCGGCATGAGCGCCAAGGACATCGGCCGTTGCAAGAACATGTACGCGCTCGGCCTGATCTACTGGCTCTACGACCGGCCCATCGAGCCCACCATCAACTTCCTCCAGAACTACTTCGGCAAGAAGAAAAACCTCCAGCAGGTCGCTGACGCCAACGAACTCGTCCTCAAGGCCGGCTATCACTTCGGCGAAACCGCCGAGATGTTTGTCCACCGCTATCAGGTCGACAAGGCCGACATCGCGCCCGGCAAGTACCGCCGTGTCACCGGCAACGAGGCCATCGCCATGGGCCTCATCGCCGCCTCAAAGCTCGCCGAAAAGGACCTGGTCTACTGCTCCTACCCCATCACCCCCGCCAGCGACATCCTGCACCACCTGGCCGCTCAGAAACAGTTCGGCGCCAAGACCGTCCAGGCCGAAGACGAAATCGCCGCGGTCTGCGCCGCGATCGGCGTCTCCTTCGCCGGACAACTCGGCGTCACCGGCACCTCCGGCCCCGGCCTCTGCCTTAAGTCCGAAGCCATCGGCCTGGCCGTCATGACCGAACTCCCCCTGGTCATCATCAACGTCCAGCGCGGCGGCCCCTCCACGGGCCTTCCCACCAAGGTCGAGCAGGCAGACCTGCTCCAGGCCATGTACGGCCGAAACGGCGACAGCCCGGTTGTGGTGATCGCGCCGCAGAGCCCGGCGGATTGTTTTGAGGTGGGGATCGAGGCGGTGCGTGTGGCGACGGAGTCGATGGTGCCGGTGGTGGTGCTGTCGGATGGTTACATCGCCAACGGTGCGGAGCCGTGGCGTGTGCCGGATGCGGATGCGCTGGAGCCGATCGTGATTCGGCACCCCGCGGGCCGTGGGGGGGGTGTAGAGGGGG
>JANQJT010000089.1 GCA_028281485.1 Phycisphaeraceae bacterium | reverse complement strand
GGCGCCGGCGAGATCGTGCTCACCAGCATGGACGCCGACGGCACGAAGGACGGATACGACGTGGAGCTGACGCGTCTGATCGTCGAGGCCGTGAACGTGCCCGTGGTCGCCAGCGGCGGCTGCGGCGGGCCCGAGCACATGGCCGACGTGCTCAAGCCCATCGACCAAGGCGGCGCCGACGCCTCGGCCGCACTCGCCGCCAGCATCTTCCACTACGGCGAGTACACCGTGCAGCAGACCAAGCAATACCTGGACGAGCGGGGCATCCCCGTCCGCCTCACCGAGGACGTAGCACTATGAGCAATCCATCCCACGGCACCCACATGCACCACACGCACATCGAGGATCAGCCGATCAACGTCGACCTCAAGGCCGACAAGCTCCACCTCGATCGCCTCGAAGGCCGACGCCTCCGCAAGTTCTTCGAGACCTGCGTCAAGCACCAGGCGTCCGACCTGATCCTCCGCTCCGAAGCCAAGATCCGCCTGCGTCTGCGCGGCGACCTGCGGCCCCTCGACGCCAACCCCTTCACCGTGGAGGAACTCGAAGAAGACATCGAGTTCATGCTCACCGAAGACCAGCTCAATCACTTCGTCAGGCACGGCTCGGTCGACATCGCCTACCAGCTCGACGAAGACAACCGCTTCCGTGTGAACATCTTCCGCGCCAAGGGCAACACCGCGATCGCCGCCCGCCGCGTGTCCAGCGAGATCCTGACTTACGAACAGCTGCACCTGCCGCCGATCATGGGCGAGATCGCCGAGGCGCGCGAGGGCCTGATCCTGCTGTGCGGCGTGACCGGCTCGGGCAAGAGCACCACCATCGCCTCCATGCTTCAGCAGATCAACGACTCGCGCCTCGCGCACATCCTCACGCTCGAAGACCCGATCGAGTACATCTTCAAGGACGCCAAGAGCATCGTGAACCAGCGCGAGATCGGCATGGACCTGCCGAACTTCGCCGAGGGGCTCAAGGCGCTGGTACGTGAGAACCCGGACGTGGTGCTGATCGGCGAGCTGCGTGACCGCGAGACGTTCGAGGCCGCCGTGCAGGCCGCCGAGACCGGCCACCTGGTGTTCGGCACGATCCACGCCTCCGGCGCCGCCCAGTCGTTCAGCCGCATTTACAACCTGTTCGCCCCCGAAGAACGCGACCTGATCCGCGACATGTTCTCCACGACGATGAAGGCGATCGTCTACCAGAAGCTGCTGCCCACGCTCATGCCCGACGTGCCCCGCGTGCCGGCCCTGGAGATCCTCATCAACAACCCCGTCGTCACCAAATACATCCAGGACGGCCGCGAGGTCGAGCTGAACGACATTATCAAGGATTCGCTCCAGGAGGGCATGATGGACTTCACCACGAGTCTTGTTCAACTGGTACAGAAAGAGTACATTCACCCCAAGGTCGCGCTGGCAAATGCGCACAACCCGGACGAACTGAAGATGCGACTGAAGGGCATCAGCTAAGCGTCGGTTATCGCCGCCGCGGGTTCAACCGTCACACCTATCCGAGAGGCCTCCGCAGCCATGATCACCACGCTGGCCGTTGAAGCTGTTCCCGTCGCGAGTCTCATCAAGGCGTTGGTGGCGTTCCTGACGCTGATCGGTTGGGCCCGCTGGGCCACGATCCTCGACAAGGACGCCGAGTTCTACTACCTCAATCGCCGCATGCTCAACGGCATGACGCTGGGCGCGGGCGCGTTCGCGTTTGTGCTCTGGATGCTCATCCCCCTCTACGCGATGGGGCTGGTTATCTTCCTGGTGGTCGTGATCAGCGCAGGCGTCATCTACGCGATGATCCGCAACCCCAACGTCCCCCAAGCCGAGCGTTGGACCCTGTCGCCGGACACGATCACGCAGATGATGAACAAGAAGCGTGAGAAGGCCAAGCGCAAGGACACGACGCTCAAGTTCATCGCCATGGCCTCGCAGAGCAGCGCCCACTTCAAGGCCGTGCCCGACGCCGAAGACCCCGACTACGAACACCACCTGCTGCTGGACGACCTGCTGACCACCGCCATGCAACGTCGGGCGCACCGGCTCGACATCGCCATCGGCTCCAGCGAAGCCATCGTCCAGATCAGCGTCGACGGCGCCCCCTACCGACTGAACGCCATGCCGCAGGAACAGGCCCTGAAGGTGCTCAAGTACCTCAAGCACGAGTGCGGGATGGACGTCGAGGAACTCCGCAAGAAGCAGGTCGGCAAGGTCATGGCCGAGATCGGCAGCTACGGCAGGCACGAGCTGCAGGTCACCGCCGCCGGCTCCACACGCGGCCTGACCATCGCGATCGACTTCGACTTCACCAAGCAGCGCACCATCCCCTTCGCCGAGCTCGGCCTGCTCGAGCCGCAGGTCGACCAGATCAAACCCGTCATCGCCGACGCCAGCGGCGTGGTCCTCGTCGCCAGCCCCGCTCGCAACGGACGCACCACCAGCCTGTACGCACTGCTCAACGAACACGACCCCTACCTGCAGGACATCCACTCGCTGGAAGAGAACAT
>JANQJT010000069.1 GCA_028281485.1 Phycisphaeraceae bacterium | reverse complement strand
GTGCCTGTTCGAGACGCTCGGTGATGGCGGTCGTGCCGAGGGGCTGGGGTGGTGTGGGGACCGGGGTGTGTGAAGCGGTGGGTGCGGCGGCGGGATCGGAGGGGTCTGCTGCGCCGGTGGTCCAGCTGATAGTGACGCCTTCGCACCGCGCGAAACGCAGGGAGACCTTGTCGGCGCCGTCGCGGGCGATGCCTTCGGTCCAATCTTCGGTCGCGTCGGGGTCGGTTCGGCCGTTGAGTTGGATGGTTGGCGTGGGGCCTGCTGAGAGGACGAGCGTGTGCTGGTTGCCTGAGAGTTCGAGCTTGGTGGTGCGTGAGCCGCCACGCACGCGGACGTACTCGGCGTCGGTGGTGAAGGTGAAGGTGATCGGGCCGGACCGGAATGCGGCGAGGTTCATCTCGAGTTCGGGAGTGGAGTCCTGCTGAGCGGTGATGGTGGCGGAACTGCCGGTGCGGGTCCAGCGCGCGTTGTCGCGTGAGTCGGATTGGAGCAGGGATTGTGCGGCGGCTGTGGAGACGATGCACAGGACGGTGAGTGAGGCGATGAAGAGAGTGGGCCGCGTGTGCATGTCGTGTCCTCCGGTGTGCCGGTGTCAGTATCAAAGACGCGGGCGGTGTGTGCAATGTTCCGGGGAATACGCGGAGAGAGAGGCGACGAATCAGGAGGCGGAGGCGACGGATTCGACGGGCGGGCAGGTGCACACGAGGTGGCGGTCGCCGTAGGGGTTGTCGATGCGGGCGACGGGCGGCCAGAACTTGTGATCGCGTGTCCAGGGGGCGGGGTAGGCGGCGAGCTGACGAGAGTAGGTGTGGGGCCAGGCGTCGGCGGTGACGACGTGAGCGGGGTGCGGCGCGTTTTTCAGCGGGTTGTCTTCGCGGTCGGCGTCAGCGGATTCGATCGCGGCGATCTCTTTTCGGATGGCGACGAGCGCGTCGACGAGGCGATCGAGTTCGGCGCGGGACTCGGACTCGGTCGGTTCGATCATGAGCGTGCCGGCGACGGGCCAGCTCATGGTCGGGGCGTGGAAGCCGTAGTCCATGAGACGCTTGGCGATGTCATCGACGGTGACGTAAGCCGAGTCCTTGAAGGCGCGGCAGTCGACGATGAACTCGTGCGCGACGCGACCGCCCTGCCCGGTGTAGAGGATGTCGAAGTGTTCGGCCAGACGGTTGGACATGTAGTTGGCGTTGAGGATGGCGACCTGTCCGGCTCGTTTCAATCCTTCGGGGCCCATCATGCGGATGAACATCCAGCTGATGGGGAGGATGGAGGCTGAGCCGAGCGGCGCAGCGGAGACCGGACCGATGGGATCGGTGTTGTTGACCGGGTCGCCGGGGAGGAAGGGGGCGAGATGCTGGGCGACGGCGATGGGGCCCATGCCGGGTCCGCCTCCGCCGTGGGGGATGCAGAAGGTCTTGTGAAGGTTGAGGTGGCAGACGTCGGCGCCGATGTGGCCGGGGCTGGTCAGACCGAGCTGTGCGTTGAGGTTGGCGCCGTCCATGTAGACCTGCCCGCCGTGGGTGTGGACGATGTCGCAGATTTCCTTGACGGCGGTCTCGAACACGCCGTGCGTCGAGGGGTAGGTGATCATGAGCGCGGAGAGGTTGTCGGCGTGTTGTTCGGCCTTGGCGCGGAGGTCGGCGACGTCGATGTTGCCCTGCGCGTCGCAGGCGACGGCGACGACTTTCATGCCGGCGATGATGGCGGAGGCGGGGTTGGTGCCGTGTGCGCTGGTGGGGATGAGGCAGACGTCGCGGCGTGCTTCGTCGCGGGATTCGTGGTAGCCGCGGATGGCCAGGAGGCCGGCGTACTCGCCCTGCGAGCCGGCGTTGGGCTGAAGCGAGACGGCGGCGAAGCCGGTGATCTCCGCGAGCCAGTCGCCCAGTTGTTTGGCCAGTTCGGTGTAGCCGGCGGCCTGGTCGGCGGGGGCGAAGGGGTGGAGATTGGCGAAGTTGGCCCAGGTGATGGGCAGCATCTCGGCGGCGGCGTTGAGCTTCATGGTGCACGAGCCGAGCGGGATCATGCTGGTGGTCAGCGACAGATCGCGGGCTTCGAGGCGTTTGATGTAACGCAGCAGCTCGTGTTCGGTGTGGTAGGTGTTGAAGACGGGGTGGGTGAGGTAGTCGCTTGTGCGCGGGGCGAGCGCGGTATCGTCGGTGGGTGAGAGGTCGGCGGGGGTCGAGCCGGTGATGACGGTGATCAGGTCGATCACGTCTTGTGCGCCGGCGGTTTCGTCGAGCGCGACGGCGAAGCGGCCCGAGCCGAGGTCGCGGAGGTTGATGCGGTGTTCGGCGGCGCGGGCGCTGACGGCGGCGGGGTCGGAGATTGAGAAACTGATCGTGTCGAAGTACGCATCGGATTCGAGTGTGATGTCGGCGGATCGCAGGGCGCTTGCGAGGGAGCGGGTGAGGGTGTGGATGCGCTGGGCGGTGGCGCGAAGGCCCGCAGGGCCGTGGTAGACGGCGTACATGCTGGAGACGATGGCGGGCAGGACCTGCGCGGTGCAGATGTTGCTGGTGGCCTT
>JANQJT010000024.1 GCA_028281485.1 Phycisphaeraceae bacterium | reverse complement strand
AACCGCCGCGCGTGAGTTGTGCGTCGGTGCGATTGGGCAGCACGGATGATTCTGTTTTTGCCGCAGAGCACTGGCCGCCGCGCCCGGACCTGACCGGGTGGCAGCCGATGACGGCGTTGCCGGTGACGGCATTTCGAGACTATTTGGCGTGTCCGTATCGTTTCTACCTGAAGCACGTGTTGAAGCTGCGCGAGCTGGGCGACGGCGCGGTCGAGATGGACGCCGCGGCGTTTGGCTCGATGGCGCACCGCGTGCTGGCGGAGATGGGGACGGCGTCGATCGCCGGTGACTTGGACTGCGGCGACGAAGCGGGATTGCGGGAGTGGTTGCTGGATCGGTTGGATCGCGCGTTCAACATCACCTACGGGGGCGAGCCGATACGCACGCTGCTGATTCAGCGCGAGCAGCTGCGGGTGCGTCTCGGCGAGTTTGCCCGGTGGCAGGCGAAATGGCGGGCGGACGGTTGGCGTATCGAATCGGTGGAGTTGGAGGTCAACGACGCGACGGTCGACGTGGACGGCGAGCCGTTTGGTCTGCGGGGGCGCATCGATCGCATCGATATCCACCCGGAGACCGGGCGGCGTGTGCTCTTCGATTACAAGACCGGCGACAAGGGCCGAAGCCCGGAGCAGACGCATCGCCGGGGCAGGCAGGACGCCAGGCAGTGGATCGATCTGCAGCTGCCGCTGTACCGTCGGCTCGCCTCGGCGGCGGGGCTCGAGCCGATCACGGACACGGGGTACATCGTGCTGCCCAAGCAGCGGCGTGGCATCTACGACCTGATGGGCTCGTGGGACGAGTTGGCGTTGCAAGAAGCCGACGAGACGGCGCGTGATGTGGTCCGACAGATTCGGGACGGTGTGTTCTACCCGCCAAGCGGTGGTGTGACGTACGACGACTACGCGGTGATCTGCGGCACGGCACGCACGCTGGCGGGCGCGGTGGTGGACGCGATGGAAGCGGGTGAAGACGGATGAGCGACGCAGGTCGATTCCATCACGTGGCCATCCGCGCCTCGGCGGGAACGGGCAAGACGTTCCAGCTGACCAACCGCTACATCGGATTGGTCGCGGCGGGGGAGTCGCCGGATCGGATTCTCGCCACGACGTCCACACGCAAGGCGGCGGCGGAGATCCGCGACCGCGTGTTGAAGCGGTTGGCGTCGGCCGCGGACAGTGAAGCCGAGGCGAGCGAGCTGGCGGGACACATCGAGCGGCCCGAGCTGACGACGAGCGACTTTGCCGCGATGCTCGTGCGCCTCGTGCGCCAGATGCACCGGCTAAACATCGGCACGCTCGACAGCGTGTTCATGCGCATCGCGCGGTCGTTCGAGTGGGAGCTGGGGCTGCCAGCCAACTGGCGCATCACCGACGACATCGACGCGATCACCCTGCGCCGCGACGCGATCGACGCGATGATGGACGGCGACCCGCAGCACATCGTCGACCTGATCCGCCTGCTCGACCAGGGCAACACCGTTTCTCGCGTGAGCGAGGAGATCGACAAGATCGTCGTGTCGTTACACGGGTTGTTCTGCGAGGCGCCGGCGCTTGAGCTGTGGAACTGGCTGGAGGGGCGGGCGGAGCTGGACCGCGAGGCGTTGGCACAGGCGTACGATCGGCTGCGCGACGTGGAGCTGGCGGGCAAACAGATCACCGGGGCGCGGCTGAACACGCTGTTTCACGTGGCGGTGCGTGATTGGAAATCGTTCCTGGGTAGCGGCCTGGGCAAGGCGGAAGCGGGAGGCGGCAGGTTCGGGCGGAGCGTGATGCCCGATGCTTTACGCGAAGCGCTGCGTCCGCTGGTCACTCACGCGCAGGCGGCGGTGGTCAACGCGCTGGCCAACCAGACAAGGGCCACGTATCAATTGCTCGCCGATTACCACGCGCAGTACGAGCGGTTGCAGCAGCGCAGCGCAGCGGTGTCGTACGGCGATGTGACGCGTGCGTTGCTGCGGGCCGGCTGGTCGGGCGGGTTGGACGAGATCTATTACCGGCTCGATCAGCGCGTCGGTCACCTGTTGCTCGATGAGTTTCAGGACACGTCGCTGGATCAGTGGCACGTGATCGAGCCGATCGCCGCGGAGGTCGCGTCGCACGCGACGGGCGAGCGGTCGCTGTTTTGTGTCGGTGACCTGAAGCAGGCGATCTACGGGTGGCGCGGCGGGGAGGCGCGCATCTTCGATCGTCTCGATTCGGCGTTGCACCTCGAGTGGGAGTCGCTGAACCAGAGCTACCGCTCCAGCCGTGTGGTGATCGACACGGTGAATAGGGTGTTCGACGGCATCGCCGACCGCGTGTCGGACAGGTACCGCGCGGCGACGGAGCAGTGGGTGGAGCGTTTCGATGCGCACAGCACCGCCAAGGGTGACATGGCCGGTTACGCGGAGCTGCGCGTCGCGGAGCGGGGTGGCAGGGACGACAAGCTGGCGATGCTGCGGTGCGCGGCTGAGCTGGCGGCGGAACTGCACGACGCGCACGAGAGCGTGACGGTGGGCGTGCTGGTCCGACGCAACGAGGCGGTGGGGCGGACGATCGAGCTGTTGCGTGAGCGCGGCGTGTTTGCCAGTGAGGAGGGCGGCAACCCGCTGACCGATTCGCCGGCGGTGAACGTCGTGTTGTCGCTTTTGCGGCTGGCGGATCACCCGGGCGACCGGATCGCGCGTTACCACGTGGCGTCGTCGCCGCTGGGTGGGCTGCTGGGTTACACCGATCGCGAGGACGATGCGGCGGCGCGGCGTTTGGCACGTGCGGTGCGTCGCGATCTGTTGCACGACGGGTACGGCAGGGTGGTGTTCGGATGGGTGAGGATGTTGGCGCCGGTGTGTGACCGGCGTAACGTGCGAAGGCTTACGCAGCTGGCGGAGCTGGCGGCGGCTTACGACGAAAGAGCCTCGCTGCGCACCGATGACTTCGTGCAGACGATCCAGGAGCGGCGTGTGGAAGACCCGACCGGCGGTCGTGTGCGTGTGATGACGGTGCACCAGGCGAAAGGGCTGGAGTTCGACGCGGTGGTGCTGGCCGAATTGGATGTGCAGTACTACCCGCGCCCCGGCCAGGCGCTGACGAGCCGACTGCAACCGCTGGGACCGATCGAACGGGTCAGCCGATTCGCCGGTGAGGCGGTGCGCTCGCAGGACGAGCGCTTGGAGCAGATGCATCAGCAATTCGTGGCGCGCGGCATGGCAGACAGCCTGAGCACGCTGTACGTGGCGCTGACGCGAGCTGCGCGTGCGCTGTACATGGTGATCAGCCCGCCCCAGATGCTGCACAACAAGCTGATGTATTCGTCGCTGATCCGCCAGGGCCTGGGTATCGAAGAGACAACCCTCGAACCTGGCGTAGCGTGGTCGTCGGGCGATGAGCGATGGCACGAGAGCCTGGACGTGAAACCCGCGGCGGTTGCGGGTCAGGCGGAAGTGGACTTGGTGCTGGCGGGTGTTTCGGACTGGCGATCGCGCAGCCTGCAACACGTCTCGCCCTCTCAGTTGGAGGGCGGCGCAACCGTGTCGGCTGATCACCTGCTCCGCCTGGATCGCGGCGGTGAGACGGCGCGGCTGCGCGGCACGGTCATCCACGGGTGGTGTGAGCAGATCGAGTGGCTGGACGCCGGTGAGCCGGATCGTGATGCGCTGGTCACCGTCGCGCAGCAGAAGGGCTGGGCTGATGGGGTCGATGCGTTGTTGAATGAGTTTGACGGGATGTTGGGGCGTGAATCGGTGCGAGCGGTGCTGAGCCGGTCGTCGTTTGCCGATGGGGCTCAGGTGTATCGCGAGGCGCCTTTCGTGGTGCGCGACGGGGATCGCGTGATCGAGGGGATCATCGATCGGTTGGTGGTCGAACGCGTTGATGGGGAGGTCGGTCGCGCGGTGGTGATCGATTTCAAGACGGATCGGTGTGACGCGGAGAATGCGGAGCGGATCGAGGAATTGACGGCGTACTATCGGCCGCAGATCGAGGCGTACGGCGGGGCGGTCGCTAAGCGGTACGGCCTGTCGCGCGACGATGTCGAGGGCCGGTTGGTGTTTCTGGACGCGGGCTTGGTGCGGTGTGTGTGAGTCATCGCGTGGTATGATGCGCAGCCGGCCGATGTCGGACAGGGAGTTTTGTTAGAGATGATCGATACACACTGTCACCTGACGTTTCCGCAGCTACGCGATCGCGCCGACGCCGTCGTGGCCGCGGCGCAGGAAGCGGGTGTGACGCAGATGATCTGCGTGGGCACGACGCCCGCCGACGCGTTCGCCGCGCGCGACCTGGCACACCGGTTCGGCGGCGTTTTCTTCACGGTGGGCGTGCACCCGCACTACGCCGAGGGGTACGAGCGCGACGCTTACCTGGCTTCTCTGGAGCTGGTCGACGATCCGAAGTGCGTGGCGGTGGGAGAGATGGGGATCGATTACCACTACGACGATCCGCCGCGTGACGTGCAACACGGCTTGTTCCGCACACAGCTGGCGGCCATCAGCGAACGCGCGATCGACAAGCCCATCGTGATCCACTGTCGCAAGGCGGTGGACGACACGCTGGCGATCATCCGCGAGTCGGGGATCGATCCGTCGCGGTTTGTGTTTCACTGCTTCACGGAGGAGCCGAGCGCGTGCGAGAAGGTGTTGGAGCTGGGCTGTTGGATCAGCTTCACGGGGATCGTGACGTACAAGAACGCGCCGGAGGTTAGGCAGTCGGCGGAGCTGGTGCCGCTCGAGCGGATCATGGTGGAGACCGATGCGCCTTACCTGTCCCCCGAGCCGTACCGCAAGGTGCGGCCGAACGAGCCGAAGTTCGTGGTAGAGACCGCAAGGTTCCTGGCGGACCTGCGCGGGATGAGCGCTGAGGCGTTTGAAGCACTGACCGACGCGAACGCGAAGCGGTTCTACGGCCTGCCTTAATGCCTAGCTGCGTTTGAGGACGTAATAGAGATTGCCGGTCTCGCCGGTGATGTCGGTGTCGGGCGGGACGGGCTCGTGCTCTTCGCCGTAGATCGCTTCGATGGTGAAGCATCCGCTGGCCGCGACGAGGCGTTGGATGTCGGCGTAGGTCCAGACACGCATGGTGTGGTCTTCGGTGATGGTGTGCGTGGTGCCGTGGTCGTCGACGTTGAGCGTGCTGCGGTGCGTGGCGACCATCGTCTCGACGTCTTCGTGGATCACTTCCCAGGTGAGTTCGACGGTAACGCCGTCGCGCTGCATGGTCCAGGTCTCCGGTTCGAAGTCGGAGAGGTCTTCGTAGACGCTGGACAGCTGGATGACGTAGACGCCGCCGGGCCGGAGCGAGTCGCCGACGCTGCGCAGGTGACTGACGATCATCTCGTCGGTCAGCAGGTGACCGAGCGAGTTGATGGGGCACAGGGCTGCGTCGAAGGGCGGGTCGAAGACGGCGGTGGTCATATCGGCCTGCTCCACCCGCACGCCCTCGGGTACGTGAGCGCGGCAGTAGTCGACCATGCTCTGGCTCAGGTCGTAGCCGAGCAGGTCGTAGCCCTCCTCGGCCAGCGCGCGCAGGATGCGTCCCGTGCCACAGGCCGGCTCGAGCACGCGCACCACGTCGCCGGTCATGTGCTCGGCGAAGATGTGTTGAAACAACGCGACCTCTTCGTCGGCCTCCCAGTCGAAGGCGATGTCGTAGTACAGCGGCAGGTCGTAGAAGTGTTCGCTTACGGGTAGGTTCGGCATGGGTGGTCGATCTGTTGGGGGGTGAGCCAATCGTTTTGCTCGACCAGTTTAACTTCCATGTTGCGGATGTATAGGTTGCCGCCCTTGCCGTTGGAGAAGTGGCCGTTGACGACGATCGGGCCGAGCGTGTACTCCTGGGCCCAGATGCGTCGGAGGTTGGGTTCGGTTCGGCCCTTGCGGTGGAAGGTCCACTGCTGGATGCGCCAGGTGTCGTCGACATAAAGCTTGTAGACGTCGCCGGGCGTGTAGCCGCCGCCCT
>JANQJT010000310.1 GCA_028281485.1 Phycisphaeraceae bacterium | reverse complement strand
TACCTGGCGCTGGGCCGACCCGCTGACGCGTCGGCGGTGTGGGCACAGTGGTTCGAGGGCCATCCGCTGGACGCGCGGGCGGCGGCGGAGGCGGGGCTGGCGGCGCACCGGGCGGGCAACGCGGAAGCGGCTCAGATGTGGCTGGATCGTGCGGAGTCGTTGGGGGCGCACCTGCCGATCGTCGAGGCGCTGGCGGAAGCGCTTGGTGATGAGCAAGCGGGGATGTGAATCGACAAGTGTTTACGTGGAGGGGCCGGCGCTGCGGACCGCGTCGCAGAAGGCGCGGACGCGTCCGACGTCTTTGACGCCGCGCGACGACTCTACGCCGCTGGCGACGTCGACCATCCAGGGCCTGACGGTTTCGATCGCCTCGGCGACGTTGTCGGGCGTGAGCCCGCCGGCCAGGACGATGGGCAGTGTGGGTTGCACCTTGTCGATCGCCTCGCGCAGCGCGTGCCAGTTGTAGGTCGTGCCCGTGCCGCCGCCGATGCCGGACGGGTCGGGCGTGTCGATGATCAGCGCGGTGACGTGGGCGCAGTCGAGGGCGACGACGTCCCACTCGGCGATGATCTGATCGATGCGCTGGTCGTAGGACACGGCGGGGATGAGCTCGATGGGGTTGAGTTCACCGATGAGCGGCTCGTCGATCCAGCCGTGCAGTTGGAGCCTGTCGAGTGACGCGTGTCGGATCGCGTCGCGCATGGCGTTGGCTTCGCCGTCCTTGAACAGGCCGACCACTTCCGCCCTGCCGGCGACGGTCGCAGAAACGGCGGCGGCCTCGTCGAGGGTCACGTAGCGCGGCGACTTTTCGACGAAGTTGACACCGATCATGTCGGCGCCGGCTTCAACCACGGCCTCGGCGATGTCGGGGGTTCGGATGCCGCATATCTTGATACGCGTGTGACGATCCATAGGGGGTATTGTAGGGCAACGTCAGTCGGTGTCGATTTCCGACAGAAGCTGGCGGGCGAGGGATTGGCGGGCGGGATCGTGGAGGCGGTCTGCGGCGGCGGTGAGCAGGGGGCGGGCGTCTTCGCGGCGATCGAGGTAGCGGATGTAGATCAGTCCGAGCAGGAGGCGGACCTCGTCGATGCGGGGGTCTGCGGCGTAGGCGTCGAGGAAGCGCTCGTAGGCGTGGGCGGCGGCGGCGTGGCGGTCGTGGTTCATGGCGTAGTTGGCCAGGTCGTATTGCGTGTCGCGCGGCAGGACTTGGTCGGGGTAGTCGTTGAGCAACTCGTCGTAGAGGTCGATGGCGGCGGCGGTGTCCTGGGCGTCGAGCGCCTGGGCGATGGCCTGTCGGGCGTCGGCGAGGCGCTGGTCGTCGGCGTTGAAGGCGGCGTTTTTTTTCTTCTTCACGCCGGCGCTGCCCAGCCAGGGCTGATGGCCCTGTCGTGTGACGGCTCGCATCTGTTGTCGGCGTTTCCAGCGGTCGACCAGCGCGACGAAGTCGTAGATCTCCCGATCGAGGATGCGGAAGTAGAGCAGGCCGATGCCGACGGCGAAACCGGAGAGGTTGCCGGAGATGTGTGCGAGGTAGGCGACGCCGCCGAAGCGATCGCTCATCGCCATGACCACGTCGTAGGCGAAGTAGAGCCCGACGAGGAAGAGGCTGGGCACCTCCCAGAAGTAGACGAACATGAACGTGATGGTGACGCGCGAGAGGGGGAACAGGGCGAGGTAGGCCCCGGTGACGGCGGCGATGGCCCCGCTGGCGCCGAGCATGGGCGAGGGGGTGTCGAAGACCATGTAGCCCAGGCCCGCGAGGATGCCTCCGGCCAGGTAGAACGACAGGTAGGCCAGCCGACCGAGGCGATCTTCCACGGCGTTGCCGAAGACGAACAGGAAGAGCATGTTGCCCAGCAGGTGTTCCCAGTCGGCGTGGAGGAACTGGTAGGTGAAGAACTGGTGAACCTGGTGGACCGCCGAATCGACCGGCAGCAGGAAGAAGCGGAAAACGGGGACGCGGTCGGCGATCTGGCTGAACGGCGCGAAGTTGGCCAAGAGGTAATCGACCTGTGCGATCGCCTGCATGGTGCCGAGGAAGACGAAGACGTTGACAACGATCAGCGCGGTGTTGATCAGCGGGAAGCGTTTGTGGCGGCGGTCGGTGCCGATGGGCAGGAGCATGCGGGTGATCCGTGAGCAATGAAACGGCGTCCGGAGTGAAAGGATAGCCGAGGCGACGGCGGGTGTGAAACGCCGGTCGCCGCGGCGCGGTGCGGCGGCTATGATTGCGTGGTCGCAACCGCACAAGGAGCCGCACGATGGTCATGGTCAACAGCACGATGCTGCCGCTGGGTACGGCGGCGCCCGATTTCGCCCTGCCCGACACGACCGGCAACACGGTGAGCCTGTCGGACTTTGCCGGCAAGCCGCTGGTGGTGATGTTCATCTGCAACCACTGCCCGTTCGTGAAGCACGTGGCGGGGGAGTTGAAGCGATTGACCGACGAATACCGCTCGCGTGGCGTGGAGGCGGTGGCGATCATGTCCAACGACGCGGGAGACTATCCCGACGATGCGCCGGACAAGATGGCCGAGGAGGTGATCGATCGGGGTTACCTGTTCGCTTATCTTTACGACCAGACGCAGGCGGTGGCCAAGGCGTACACCGCGGCGTGCACGCCGGACCTGTTCCTGTTCGACGTCGACCACAAGCTGTATTACCGCGGCCAGCTCGACGCGACCCGGCCCCACCGCATCGACAGCGGCGTGTACGACTACGAGACGACGCCGGCCGACGGCGCGGACCTGCGCGCGGCGCTGGATGCGCTGCTCATGGGACAACCGGCGCCGGACAAGCAGTACCCCAGCGCCGGTTGCAACATCAAGTGGGCCGCCGGCAACGCCCCGGATTACTTCGGCGGCTGATCGCCGTCTCACAATCCAATGAAAAACCCGCGCCGTGTGGACGCGGGTTTTTTCATGCGGGGAGGCGGGCGGATTACAGGTCGCCGAGGATGAGGGCTCGCAGGTGCTGCTTGGCGGCATCGTCTTCGACGATGTCGAGCATCTTCAGGTGGATGGCACGTTTGACGGCCGGCTTGACCCGCGGGTTGCCCAGCATCTCGTTGAGCAGGGCAACGGACTGCTCTTCGTCGAGATACTCATCGACGGCGAGCACCGCGGCGATGGCGGCCTTGTCGGCATCGGCGGCGATGGCGGTGTACTGATCGATCAGCCCCAGCAGATCGCTGAACATCTCGACCTCCACCATCATCATCTCGAACTCTTCCATGCCGTCCCAGTCGTCGTCCCAGCCCTCTTCATCGCATTCATCTTCGTCATCGTGATGGCGGCCGTGGCGATGATGTTCATCGTCTTTGTCATGATCCATAGCCAATTGCGGGAACTCGGCGATCGAGAGGCCGGTCTC
The DNA here is from genome assembly GCA_028281485.1 of Phycisphaeraceae bacterium. Classification (GTDB taxonomy): domain Bacteria; phylum Planctomycetota; class Phycisphaerae; order Phycisphaerales; family Zrk34; genus JANQHD01. Next base: position 7,396 of record JANQJT010000310.1, on the reverse strand, counting down.
CTCGGCGACGGTGGGCGTGTTGCTGATCGAGGCGCCGATGAACAGCGCGGCGAGGAACATCAGCAGCAGTGAAAAGGTAAAGTTGCGAGTCATAGTGGATTCTCCTTGTTCGAGTTCCGGGTTGGGAAGGCCGAGAAGGCCAGGTGATTTGATGTCATGCGCCTGAAGCGCGGGGTTTTACTGAATGCGGTGTCGAGGCCCTGCCGCCCCACCGCCGCGTTGATCTTCACGGATTTGAACGGGACCGACGCCATCGGTGCGGAGGGAACGGCACGCGTAGCCTGTGCCGGTTGCGAGGTGTCGGCGACGATCGGGGGCGTTGAATCACCGGCAACGGTGTCGTTGTTCGTCGTCGCGGGGGATTGGAGCAGGGAGATCAGACCGACGATGAGCAGGGAGGCGGCCGCGGCGAGGGACCAACGCAGACGGAAGGTGCGAGGCGGCTCGATGTCGGCCAGGATGTCGCCGGGGTATTGCGCGGCGTGATACGCGTCGGCGGCGGATCGCATGGGTCGTTTAATGCGGGTCATGATTGGCTCCATTGCTTGCGGAGCGATCGCAGGGCATGGGCGAGCGTCGCCTTGACGGTGCCGAGGGCGCAACCCATCGACTCGGCGACGTCGGCCAGCGGCAGCTGCTCGAAGTATCGCAACACCACGGCCTCGCGTTGCCTGTCAGGTAGCCGATCGATGAGCGCGGTGATGCGGTCGCGTTCTTCACGCTGCTGGGCGCGGGTGTCGGGGCGGTGGGTGTCGGGTGCGGGTGGTTCATGGTCGTGATCGGATGCGTGTGTGCGCTTGCGTTTGTGTTCGCGGCAGACGTTGACGGCGATGCCGATGGCGTAGGTCTCGATGCGTGAGTCGCCCTTGAATCGACCGAACCCAGCCAGGAAGCGTGTGGCCGATTCCTGGGCGGCATCACGCGCGGCGTGTTCATCGCGCAGCTGCGACAGGCAGTAGCGGTACCACACATCGGCCAGACGCGTGAGCAACTCGGCGCGGGCCCGGCGGTTACCGGAGCGGGCACGCTGCACGACAGACGGACAGACGGGCTCGATACGAGTCGAGCGAGCCGGACGCGTGAGCCGATTATCGAACCCGATCGCCCCTTGCATCCGATGCTCCGTTCGTTCGTCGCTTGCCCGTGAGTGCGGACGGGGCCAGGTAGGTTTAGTGGGTTATAGAAATAATATACCCGCCGACCGGGAGGTCGACGGGTTAGGATTGGCGGGCAAATCAGCGATCCAGGCGGCTGATCAGCGGTTGTGACCCATACGGATCAGCGTCTCGAAGGGGACCGGGTCCTTGGTCTTCAGTGACGCGATGGTCTTCAGTGTCTTCTCGTCCGGATCGAACAGGGCGACCAGCTCGTCGGTCACGTCGACGGTCTTGACCGCCTTGTCGGTGAAGTCGCAGCGACAGACGATCACGTCCACGCCAGTCGATTGAGCGACGGCGGGCAGCTTGTCGGAGACTTTTTCCAGCACGTTGTGCACGGGGTACTGGCCGAACGCCATGAAGTGCGCCTTGCGCTGCTGGGTCTCGCCCCACTTCTCCAGCTCTGCCATCTTTTCCTTGTCGCCCTGCTGCCTGGCTTTTTCGTAGGCCTTCTGCTGCTCGTCCATCGAATGCAGACCGGATCGGGTAAACGCCACGGCGATGCAGCGGCTGTCGTAGGTTCCGACGACGAGTGAGTCGTCGATCGCGTCGTCGGCGTCGGCGTTCCAGACCACCACGGCCACGGCCGCGACCAGCGCGACCACGAGGATGGGAAAGATACGATGATTCATGATGCGATCTCCTATGGGTGTGGGTAGGAGTGTTTGAGTTTCCAGATTCCCGCAACGTCGACCGGCGGTTGGCGGCTGACCAGCATGATGACCAGGACCTCGACATCGGCGATGTAACCGATCACGAGCATCGCGATGAAGACCGGTCCGGTGATGCCGAATCCCAGCAGCAGTGTCAAGGATACGAAGAGGAAGACGCCCCAGCACTTGGCGGTGTAGGTGTGCGTGGCGGGCGGCCTACCGAATCGCCAGAGGCTGACCGCGTTGCAGGCGATCTCCAGCAGGATCAGCCCCGCGATGGGCCAGAAGTATTCAGCGATCACGTGCGTGTGCACGACACCGACCGCCCAGAGCGTGGCCAGGTAGAACACCGTGTCGGTCAGGCTGTCGAGTCGGCGAACGATGGGCGTATCGACGCAGAGCTTGCGTGCGATCACGCCGTCGTAGATATCAGAAAAGATCGCCCAGGCCAGCATCCCGACGAACAGGGCCTGGCTCTGCCAGACGTAGGCGTTGACGAGCATCAGCGGGGCCAGTGCGAGGCGACTGATCGTGAGCGAGAGCGGGACCCATTGCAGGGACTCGCCGCCGACGCATTGCTCGAACTGTCGCGTGAGGTGTCTCATCGGGGTGTCCTTATGCGACGCGGTTGCGCAGGCCGCGGGCGTGGAAGCGATCGCGTCGGCGTCGGGTGAAATCGTCGCTGTACAGTCGCTGGGCGAGATCGAAGAAGCCGGCGCGCAGCTGCTGTGTGGTCATGTGTGTTGGGCGATAGTTGATGTCGAAGAGGGTGCATCGGCTCCAGTCGCCGTCGTGAGTGAGGCGGTCGGCCTGTTTGAACTGTTGGTACATGGGCGTGCCGGGGAAGGGCGTGGCGTAGGTGATCTGCACGTCGTAGGGTGCGACGCGGTCGGCGAAGTCGTAGACATCGTCGAAGGCGCGCGGGGTCTGGCCGTCGAGCCCGAGCACGAAACAGGCGTTGACGCGGATGCCGTGGCGTTGGATGGTGTCGACGGCGTGGCGGTACTTGGGGAACTGTTGGCGTTTCCAGTTGCGGCGTCGCTCGATGCCGTCCAGGCCGAACTCGGTGGGGCTTTCCAGACCGATGAGCACCTCGGCGCAGCCGGCGTCTCGCATCGCGTGCAACAGGTTCTCGTCCTCCGCAACCGACAGGTCGGTCTCGGCGAACCACTTGACCTTGCGCTTGGCGAGCCGGGGCAGCAGCTCGTGCCAGTAGGCGCGGTTGACGAAGGCGTTGTCGTCGGCGAACTCGATAAACGGGCGATTCCACAGCTCACGGATCGCGTCGATCTCGGCCAACACCTTCTCGATGGGTTTCTGTTTGTAGCGGCCGGTCAGGAGGATGGAGCTGGCGCAGAACGCGCACTTCCACGGGCAGCCGCGCGAGGTCTGCACGGTCAGCCGGTTGTAGCGATCGATGTCGAGCAGATCGAAACGCGGCATGGGCGCACCGGCCAGGTCGTACTCGGTGCCGCGTGCGTCGTAGATCGGTTTCAGCCGGCCCCGCTCGGCATCTGCCATGATTTGCGGCCAGGTGATCTCGCCCTCCCCTACCGCGGCCGAGGCGCCGTATAGCGCCGCCTCGTGCGGCATGGTGGTCACGTGCAATCCGCCGATGACCACGGGGATAGCGAACTCGGCGTAGCGCCGGGCCAGCTCGTAGCCCTCGTTGACCTGGGCGGAGAAGCTGCTAATGGCGACGAGATCGAAGTCGGCGGGCAACTCGTCGAGGTCGTTGATGTCGGCAACCTCGATGTATTGCACGTCGTGACGGTCGGGCGTCAACCCCGCGAGCGTGAGCAGGCCGAGCGAGGGCAGCGAGGCGATGGTCTTGCTGCGTTCGACAAAGCCCGGCAGGGTCAGTCCGAGTTCCAGCAGGTCGGTGTCACAGACACGAATCCCACTCATGGCAATCAGCGCGATCTTCATGGCATCTGTCCCCATAGATTGATGAGCATCAGTACGACCCCGCCCAGCGCCGCAACGACGGGGATGAAGAACAGGTGGCGGATCGGTTTGCGCCACGCGGCCAGGAAGCAGACGGTGGGCATGGCGACGGCGGCGACGATCAGTGCCCACCCTGCGATCCGAACGAGCCTGTCGGGCGTGTCGCTGATCGTGTCGACGGTTTGAACGTAGACGAGATTGACGAACGCCAGCCCGAAGAAGCTGATGTGGCCGAGGCGCATGAGCCGGCGTCGCCATCCGGCGTAACCGCCCTGCCACTGGTCGTTGTGAAACGCCATGCCGATAACGGCGCCGCTGAGCATGCCTAGCAGGAGTCCGATCCAGACGGCGTAGAGATTGATCTCGGGCGTGTTCATGACGACGATCCGGAAGCCCGCGTGTTGGGATGGGCGTCAAGGGGGAGAGGGCCGGGCCGACGTCGCAACACCGTGCTGCACGCCGGTCCCGGTAAACCCTTCCCCACAGGGCACACTTCGAAATAGAACAGGGGGATGATCGAGGGCAGGACGGTGCGGGCGGGGCTCGCCTTGGGGGAGGAAGGATGGTTGTGGGGGTGTGCGTTCATTGTGTGCCCTCGATTTCAGATAAGCACACAACAATGGCGATGCCAAAGCATGTCTAAAAACACAAATCATTAATTGACAGTAATTTACCATCGCATCATGTGGTTCCATGAAAATCTAAATCGAATTGATTGTCTATTTTTGTACGCATAACTTACAATAATTGTATGCCATCGAATTGCCTTTTCACTGATTCTCAGCGGGAACTTGCTCAGACCATCTCCGCGCTGGTGTATTGCAATCCGTTTTTGCCGGAGCGTGTGGAACTCGAGCACAAGGCCCTGGGCGGCGCGTTCGTGGCTGAGGGGGCGGACTGGAACGTGCGAGCGGCGGAAGCCATGCCGCAACCCAATATCCTGAAACTGGTCGAGATGGCTGGGGCGTTGATCGACGACGCCCGCCCCACCGCGTTCGAGGCGATTTACCAAGCCGCGGATCATGCGATCTACGAAGACGTGGTGCTGTTCGTGTTGTACCACCGCTATTACAAGCAGATGAACCAGACGTTCAGCAAGGGCATCACCGGTTCGCGCGCGGTGCGTGTGTCGTATTACCCCCGGTTCGCGGCCGACTTCGAGCGCTATCTCGGCCCCGATAAAGAAACCGGCGAGCCGACGCTGAGCGCGGCACACGCGATGGCGTTCTGCTTCCAGGTCCGTCGCGCGTTCTTACAGATCTTCCATCACCTGATCGGCGCATCCGCCCCGACCGTGCGGCTGCGCGCGGCGATCTGGCAGTCGATTTTCACCCACGACCTGCGCCGCTACCGCCGCACGCTCTACGACCGCATGGGCGAGATCACGACGCTGATCACCGGCCCCAGCGGCTCGGGCAAGGAGGTTGTGGCCAAGGCCATCGGGCGGTCCCGCTACATCCCGTTCGATCCGAAGACGCTGAAGTTTACCGAGGATTTCGCGGGTTCTTTTCACGCGCTCAACGTCTCGGCGCTGGCGCCGACGCTGGTCGAGAGCGAGCTGTTCGGCCACCGCCGGGGCGCGTTTACCGGCGCGGTGGGGGATCGCGTGGGGTGGCTGGAGACGTGTCCGCCGCTGGGCACGGTGTTCCTCGACGAGATCGGGGACCTGGACCAGGGGATCCAGGTGAAGCTGCTGCGCGTGTTACAGGATCGGCGGTTCCAGCGACTGGGCGAGACCGAAGACCGCGTGTTTGCTGGGAAGATCATCGCGGCGACGAATCGCGACCTGGCGGACGCGATGGGGGCGGGCACGTTCCGGTCGGACTTCTACTACCGGCTCTGTGCCGATCGGGTGACGACGTATCGGCTGTGTGACCAGTTGACCGATCGACCGGATGACCTGGAAGACCTGGTGCGGCATATTTCCGAGCGGATGGTCGGACCGCAGGAGGGCCCATCGCTGGCGGTGGACGCGGTCGATTGGATTCGAAAGCGCATGCCCGGTCGATACGCCTGGCCGGGCAACGTGCGAGAGTTGGAGCAGTGCGTTCGCAACGTGTTGATCCGTAACGAGTATCGCCCGGAGGACCCGCCGAGCGGATCGACGCAACTGCCGGCGTGGTTCGACCGATTGGCGACGTGCGAGATGACCGCGGACGACGTGCTGGATCGGTATTGCTTACGGGTTTATCAGCAGGCGGGCAGCTACGAACAGGCCGCCCGCCGACTGGGGCTGGATCGTCGCACGGTCAAGACGCGAGCCGATCGCGTGTCACCCGATACACCCTGAACATGGCATTGACGGCAATTCGTGATTCTTGACGAAATAGATGCCCTTTTTCGGCGTCAATTAAGCGATAGCAAGCGTCTAACAGCTTGTGATCCCACTCCGCAGATATAGAATCGACCCGATTCTCAGGGCATACCCAAAGCATGAACCGGCATCAGCCATCTACATCCCACGAAACCTCTAAGTTGTTAACCAAATACCGCTTGCATCTGCTGCTGGGTGTGGTGTGTGTGCTGCTGGTCGGCTGTCTCACGCCGCCGCAGTTCCGCCGGCAGGCCGACGATGTGGCCTACGACATTATCCGACAGAAGCAGCAGCTGGCGATCGAACGCGAAGAGCCTTTCTGGATCGAGACACCGTCGAACACGCTGCGTCGGCGCCTGATCGCGCGACAGATGTTGCCGGTCTCGCACCCGGCGTCGATCGGCAGTGACCAGCTGTCGCCGTTGGAGCACTGGCCGAAGGACGACTACCTCCGTTCGGCCCGGACGACCGCTGAGCCGATCGTTTCGAGCCCGCCCGGTGAACCGATCCGTTTGACGCTGATCGAGGCGTTGCAGGTCGCGGCACGCAACAGCCGGGAGTACCAGAGCGAGAAGGAATCGGTTTTCAGCACGGCCCTGAGCCTGGACCTGGATCGTGACGGGTTCCGCACGTCGTGGGCCGGTGCGATCGACAACACGCTATCGTACGACTCGGACTCCTCGCCGGAGACGATCACGTTTTCCACGACGCCGCGCGTGAGTTTTTCTCAGAGCTTCGAGGACGGGCTGGACATCGCCGGCAGCATCTCGTGGGACCTGATCAACCTGCTGACGCAGGGCGGCGACGGCACGAGCGGCATCAGCGCCGATCTGAGCGCGACGCTGCCTTTGTTGGCCGGGTCGGGTCGTCACATCGTCCGTGAATCGCTGACGCAGGCCGAACGCGACATGATCTACGCGCTGTGGGACTTCGAGCGGTTCAAGCGGTCGTTCGTGGTGAGCATCGCCAGCAGTTACCTGTCGGTGCTTCAGCAGGAAGACCAGGTCGACAACGCGTTGAGCAACTATCGCTCGCTGATCAGTTCGTACCAGCGGGCGCAGTCGCTGTCGGAGGAGGGGCGCCTGCCGGAGATCCAGGTGGACCAGGCCAAGCAGGACGTGCTGCGTGCGCGCAACTCGTGGATCAACGCGCGGGCAAGCCTGCAGCGACAGATGGACAACTTCAAGCTGACGCTGGGCCTGCCTACTGACGCCGAGATCGAGCTGGATCGTGGTGAGTTGGAGCGTCTGGCGGCCACGGCCGCTGTGGCTTTGGGGGGTAGTGAAGAGGAAGCCGACGAGCAGGCCGAGTACGTGATCGAGGAC
>JANQJT010000254.1 GCA_028281485.1 Phycisphaeraceae bacterium | reverse complement strand
CTCGACCCGGTCTGCCTTGTCCGGCGGACAGCTGGCGTAGGCCATGAACGTGCCGGTCTGGTCGAAGCCCTGGTAGCTGAGCTCGGCTTCGTCGGCGATGCCGGGGTCGATGAGATTCCAATAAAGCCTGCTGCCGTCGGAATCGCCCAGCAGTTGTGACAGCACCGCCGCTTCGTAGCGCAGCTCGTCCTGCTTGCCGGGACCGGGGCTGACCGCCACGGCGTAGTGACTGGATAGGCGTTCGTCGATCTCGGTGTGTTGCGAGGCGGTGATGGTCTGATCGCTGTAGTTGCGTTGTACGTCCGTGCGTTGCCATTGGCCGCAGAGGGCGTTGAGCTGATCGACGACGCGATCGAAGTCGAGCCTGCCCGCCAGAGAGAACACCATGTTGTCGGGGCTGTAGCGCTGTTCAAAGTACGCGTGCATCTGTTGCGCGGTCAGATCGCCGACGGTCTGCTGTGTGCCGAGGATGCGGTGGCCGAGCGGGTGGTCGCCGAAGTAGCGCTCCATCACCTCCTCGTAGGCGACCCAGAAGGGGCGATCGGCGTACATGCCGATCTCTTCGAGGATGACGTTCTTTTCCATCTCGAAGTCGTCGTCGCGCAGCGCGGGCCGCATGATGTCGGCGATGAGGTCCACGGCGTCGCCGAAGTGTTCGGGCAGCGTGTGGGCGAAGTAGACGGTCGCCTCCTGACTGGTCATCGCGTTGTATTCAGCGCCGATGCGATCGAACGCCTGGTTGACCTGGTCGGCGGTGCGGCGGGCGGTGCCCTTGAAACACATGTGTTCGAGGAAGTGGCTGACGCCCATGACCGCGCTGTCCTCGTCGCGTGAGCCGACGTTGACGAAACAGCCGACGGCGGCGGTGTGAGAGGCGTCGCTGAGCTCGGCGATGACGGTCATGCCGTTGTCGAGTTGGGTCTGCCTGAAACGGGTGCTCATGCGTTCTGCTCGATCAGGGGTTCGGGGCCGATCGTGACGGTGGTCATGGGCCCGGGGCGGTTGGCGTGGAGGAAGTCGTTGAGGTCTTTGAGTGTGACGCCGTCGATCTCTTCGGCGCAGGCGTCCAGCGTGCGCGGCGCACCCAACAGGAAGTGGTCTTGGGCGATGGCACGGGCGCGGGCGCCGGTGGATTCACCCTGCATGACGACGCGCGTCTTCAGGCCCACGATCGCGCGGTCGAACTCGTCTTGCTCGACGCCGTCGTGGATCACGCGGAGTTGTTCGCTTAGTACGTCCAGGGTTTCCGCCGCGCGTTCGGTGGTCGTGCCCGCGTAGGCCATGACCACGCCTTGGTTGATCAGCGAGCTGTACGTGGCGTAGACCGAGTAACACAGGCCGCGCTTCTCGCGCACCTCGGTGAACAGCCGCCCGCTCATCCCACCCGACAGCACGGCCACGGCCACCTGTTGCAGGATCGAGCGGTCGTCGCGCTGCGGCAGCGCATCGTAGGCGATGCCGATGTGTTGCTGCGCCGAGTCGGCGCGCGTGTGGTGATACGCGGGGGTGGGGGGCGAGCCGATGGTGGGTTCGTCGGTGCTGCCCGCCCAGTCGCCCAGTTGGTCGCCGACCAGATCGATGACGTGTTTCGGGTCGACGTGACCGGCGAAGCTGAGTATCGAGCCGTTGGGGACGAACGTGCGGGCGTGATGGTCGCGGACGTCTTGCGAGGACATCACCGAGAGGTGTTCGCGATCGCCCATGTCCGATCGGCCCAGGGGTTGGGGCAGGTGTGCGGCCTTCAGCGCGATCATCAGCTTCTGTTGCGGTTCGTCTTCGAGTGCGTCGATGGCCTGCACCGCCAGGTCGCGCGCCGGGGCGAAGGCCTCGTCGCTGAGGTGGGGCCGACGGACCATGTCCATCAGCAGGGTCAGGCTCTGGTCGATGCGTTCTCCGATGAAGGTGGCGCTGAGGCCGGCGTGGAAGGTCTGCAGGCCGCAGTCTCGCTTGATGCCCAGCAGGTCCATGGCGTCGCTGTGGGCCTTGGCGTCGCGGTCGCCGGCGCCGCGGAACAGGCAGTCGGTGAGCACCGCCCCCACGCCAAGGCGATCGTACGGCTCGGTGGCCACGCCCGCCGGCAGCAGCAGCCTCATCGCGGCGCTGGCCACGCCCTCGATCGGTTCGATCAGCAGGGTCAGGCCGTTGTCATAGCGGTGGGTATGGATCATCCCGCTTGGTTCTCCGGGGGTTGGCGACGCGGAGCATTGTAGGCTCCCGCCCAGCCGCTTCAAACGTCACAGACCCACCCGGTCTATAGGTTCCCATTCGCCCGCCTTGCCGGGCGGCGGTCTGAATAGGATACTTCCGGTGAGGCACTGCGCAGGGAGCGTACGTATGCGCCTGATGGTTGACATTCTGATTGCGGGCATTGTGCTCGGTGTAATCGCGGTGATCGCGGTCCAGCGCAACGCGCGCGCCGAGGAGGTCGACCGCATCGCCGCGGTGCAGCAGTCGATGCACACCATCGAGAACCAGTCGCTGTACCGCGCGGGCATCGGCGAGGTGGTGGTCACCCGTCGGGGCTATCCCAGCACGATTCTCGAGTCGTGGTTCGATCCGCCGCCGCAGAACATCCTCGCCGGGCCGACCGAGACGTGGATCGAGATCGCCGACGATCTGGACGGCGACCGCACCCACCCGCGCTACGTCTACACCGACGGCAGCCGCGCCGCGTTCTGGTACAACCCCCACCGCGCGATCCTGCGTGCGCGTGTGCGGATGCAGATGACCGAGCAGACCACGCTCGAGCTGTACAACCTCGTCAACGACTCGACGCTTCGGATGCGGGACACGATGTGGATCGAGCAGCCCGACGAATCGGCCAAGCCCGATCAGCCCAAGCCGCTGTCAACCCCCGATCTTCCGACCGAGATCGATCCCGAGTCGCCGCCCGCGGCCACCGGCGGCGGGGCGCCGATCGAGTTCGACATCGCGCCCCCGACCGAGGTGGATACCGATCTGGGCGTGCCGATCCTCCCGATGGTGCGTTGAATCACAAACCCAACACGTCGGCCATGGCGTAGCGACCGGCGGGTTGTGCGCTGAGCCAACCTGCGGCGCGCACCGCGCCGATGGCGTAGCTGTCGCGGCTCGTACCGATGTGCTTCAGCTCCATGCGCTCGCCGAGCGTGGCGTAGTGCACGGTGTGCTCTCCGACGACATCGCCCAGCCGCAGCGCCTGCACGGCGATTTCGCGCGGCTTGCGCTCGGCGTCGTCACCGGCGCGACCGAGGACGACGTCCCGATCGAAGTTGCGATCCGTGGCGTCGCAGATGTGGCGGGCCAGCGTCAGGGCGGTGCCGGAGGGGGCGTCTTTCTTGAAGCGGTGGTGGGTTTCGGTGATCTCGATGTCGTATTCGTCGCCGAGCAGTTGGGCGGCCCGGGCGGCGAGCTTGTTGAGGACGTTGACCACGAGCGAGAAGTTGGTCGCCTGGATCACGCCGATGGTCTTGGCCGCGTCATCGAGCATGGCCTGATGGGCGTCGGTCAGGCCGGTCGTGCCCAGCACGATCGCGGTGTCGGTCTCGACACATCGGGCGATGTTGGCCTCGGTGGCCTGGGGGAGGGTGAAGTCGATCAGCACGTCGGCTGCCCCGGAATAGGCGTCTGTAATCACAACGTTACTTCCGGGGGTTCCGGGGATTCCGGGGATTCCGGGGGTGGCGGGTTGGCCGTGGCCGGTCAGGTCGATCGCCTCGACCAGCGCCAGGCCCTCGGTTTGCTCGGTCAGTGCGCAGAGGCGCTGGCCCATGCGGCCGGCGGCGCCGGTGATCGCGACAGTAGTGGGTGAACCGTTCATGGTGGGCATTGTAGCGAACACAGCGGAACCGTTTCTCACGACGGTCGGCCGGTCGCTCAGTCGAGTGTCTGATAGCTCAGAAGGACACCACCGAAGGCGGGAAGCGTCACCGCGTGACCTTCGCGGGTGATCGTGAACGATTCCCGCTCCCAGACCCGTTCACACGCGATGGTCCGGTCGTGCCCGAGCATCCCGGGGGTGAGTTTTAGCGTCTCCGTGTTGTTGCCGGTGTTTAACACGGCGATCCATCCCCGGTCTTTGGTTCCTTTGCGTGTCGTGGTCAGCACGGCCAGGGCTCCCGTTTCGTGCACGATCCTGCCGGGGACGCCGTTCTGGTTGCAGGCGATGAACGCGGAATCGGTCAGCATGGCGCGCGACTCATCGTCCATCGAGATCAGCGAACCGCCGATCATCAGCGGGCTGCAACCGATCGCCCGGATCGCGAGAAAGTGCGCCTTCTGATCCTTGTTGAATCGACACCAGTGATGGTTGTTACCGGAGAAGCGTGACTCGGCAACGGTCAGGCCGCGGGCCCGGGATGCCGCGACGTTCTCGGGGCGTTTGAGCAGGCACAGCTCGCCGAAGGGGATCATGTCGAGGTCGGCCCACATCCCCGGTCGGCTGTACCGGCCGTAGACCCTGTATCGGTCGAGGTGATACCTGAACGATTTCGGGTGATCCCAGACGTCGGACACGATGCGGAACAGGTTCGCCCGGGAGTAGCTGCTCTCGACGAGGCCCTCATCGACCGCGCCGCCGGGGCTGAGACTGAGCGTGATCGGTCGGCCGGCGTTATCGATCGCGCGGCGGTACGCTTCGATCTCGCGCGGCTTGTGAATCACGTCGTCCACCTTGATGAAGTCCACGCCCCAGTCGGCAAACTGCCTGACGAGATTGTTGTAGTACGCCTGGGCGCCGGGTTTATCCATGTCGACGCCGTACATGTAATTGCACCAGTTGCAGGTATCCGACGTATCGGCGATGTCCCGGGCGCGGTAGGGCGTGCCCTCGATGGGTGTGTTCTGTTCCACCGCCTTGCGGGGAATCCCGCGCATGATGTGCAGCCCGAACTTCAGGCCGTTGGCGTGGAGCTTGTCGGCGATGGGCCTGAAGCCGTTGGGAAAGCCCTCAACCGAGGGCTGCACGATGCCGTATGCGTTGATGCGTACGTCCGACTCGACCGCGTGTTGGCGCAGCGGCAGGCGATACCCTTGCGCCACGATCCGTTCGTGCTCGGCGAACCAGCCGTTATCGATGACATAGTATTCATACCCGTGGGGCGCATAGACGCTGATAAACGCCTCCAACTCCTTGAGCGCCACTTCCTCGTACAGGTGGCAGGAGTAGGCGTCGAAGCTGTTCCACCCCATGGGCGGCGTTCGGCTTTGGTGATCGCATCCCGCGATCGACACGGCTAACAATAAAAGCCCCGACAAACCAAGTTTCGCAACGCCCATGGTCTTTCACTCCTGATCCCGGTCATGTGTTTATGGCTGGGCCCGTTCCTCATTTATATTGGCGGCGGAGGGGCCTCTGTTAACAGTCAATTCGGTTGAATGGTTGTTTGAGGGGATTCCCGCGCCCGGTTACGCGGCCTGACGCCATCTGCGAAATATTCAGTCTATACCGTCGGAATCACCCCGGGTGACGAACGGTGGATTGGCGGGGCGGGTTCGACTAGGATTGTTCACCGTGTCGGGTAGCGAAGCCGCCCGTTTGAGCCGCCTGTTTCAAGAGATACCGCAGCGCCATGGCCACGATCACGATTGACGGAAAGCTTTGTGAGTTCGAGGGTAACAAGACGATCCTCCAAGTCGCCTACGACAACGGGATCGAGATCCCGCACTACTGCTATCACCCGGGTTTGTCGGTCGTGGCCAGCTGCCGCATCTGCCTGGCCGAGGTTGCCCAGCCCGACCCGCGCAACGACGGCAAGCTCTCGCTGATCCCCAAGCTCCTGCCCACCTGTCAGACCCCCGCCGTGGACGGCTCGGAGGTCTACACCACCAGCGAAAAGTCCGTCGCCAATCAGAAGGCGATCATGGAGTACCTGCTGATCAACCACCCGCTGGACTGCCCGGTCTGCGACCAGGCCGGCGAGTGCTACCTGCAGGACTACAGCTACAAGTACGGCCGCGCGGTCAGCCGCTTCGAAGAGGCCAAGCACAAGAACCCCAAGAAGGACGTCGGCCCCAACGTCCTGCTCTACTCCGACCGCTGCATCATGTGCACGCGTTGCGTCCGCTTCACCCGCGAGGTGACCGGTACGGACGAGCTCTGCGTCGCCGGCCGCGGCCACAAGGAAGAAATCGACACCTTCCCCGGCAAGGCGCTGGACAACCCGCTCAGCGTCAACGTTGTCGACCTCTGCCCCGTCGGCGCCCTGCTCGACAAGGACTTCCTCTTCGAGCAGCGCGTCTGGTTCCTCACCTCCACGCCCAGCATCGACGGCGTCACCGCCTCGGGCGACAACCTCTGGGTCGACCACAACGACGGCCGGGTCTGGCGCTTCAAGCCCCGCCGCAACATGGACATCAACCGCTGGTGGACCAGCGACGAGATCCGCTACTCGTGGAAGTTCGTCCATTCCGACGACCGCCTGCGCGTGCCGATGATCAAGCAAGACGGCGAACCGAAGGAAGTGAACTGGAACGACGCGCTGGCGCGGGCCGTGGAGGGAATGAGCGGCAAGAAGACGGCGCTGCTGGTCAGCCCGATGCTCAGCTGCGAAGACGCCTGGGAACTGGGTAGCGCCATCAAGGCCATCGATGACGGCGTGCTGATCGGCGTCGGCCCCGTCCCGGTCGACGGCGAGGACCAGACGTTCCTCGACGGCTACACCGTTCGGGCGGAGAAGGCGCCCAACGCGCGCGGCGTGCGTCGCGTGCTGGAGCAGCTGTTCGGTGAATCCAACGTGTACGACGAGGCGGGTTGGCGCAGCAAGGTCAACGGCGCCGACGCGGTGGTCGTCACCGGCAATTACCCCAGCGAGTGGGTGACCGAGGTGCTGGGCGCGGTGCTCGACGGCAAGTTCACGATCGTGATGGACACGCTGCCCAACAAGCTCACCGCCGACGCCGACGTGCTCCTGCCGGCCAGCACCTGGCTGGAAAAAGACGGCACGTTCGAGAACGTCAACAACGTCCTACAGACCTTCGAGCAGGCGATCCGCCCGCTGGAGTTCAGCCGGCCCGAGGCGCAGATCGCCATCGACCTGGCCAGCGCCGCGGGCAAGGGCGACCCGGCCCGGTTCAACGCCGCGACCACGCGCACCGCGATCGGCGGGGCGGTGGCCGACGCCATGGGCCCCGAGGTCGGCGGCGCCAAACGCGCCAGCGAGATGCAGTACGTCGAGATCTGATCGACACAACCAGACGAGATACCCCACGCCCGCGGATTGCGATCCGCGGGTTTTTTTGAGATCGTTCATGCATGACCGAACACGGCCCGGACGATCACGACGCCGATCTCTTCGATGACCTGGAAGACGTGATCGATTGTCCGTCCTGCGGGCAAGAGATCTACGCGTACGCGGAGAAGTGCCCGGCGTGCGGCGTGTGGCTGGCCATGCGACACCGGCAGGTCAAGGGCATGGAGCGGGCGCGGTACAAGCTCTGGCCCTGGGTGGTGGGCGCGGTGGTGGTGATGATCCTCCTCGTGTGGGTGATCGGGGGATTCTAAGACGGAGAGACGGGCTTAGGCGCTGACGGGCTTGGGGCTGCGGTGCAGGTGGTTGCTGACCCACATCGCGGTGTTCAGCGCCGTGTCGCGACCGTTAGAAACCTCGACGGTTTCGCCGCGTTCTGCCCGCCACGCGCCGATCGTATCGCGGAACAGGTCGGCGGTGTGGTGGGCGAAGCGTTTGTGAAGCGGCATGCGCATGCCGTGGATGTTCTTGCTGCGACCGACGATGTGCGGGTTGGAGTTGATCTCCCACACCGCGAGTCGGCCGTCGACGTAGCCGTAATCGATGCGGCCGAAGTTCAGCCCGGCGATGTCGAAGATGGCTTTGATCTTGTCCATGTCCGGCGCTTCGTCGTGGAAGCGGGTTTCTTCCTCCAGCTTGGCCGTGTCCTGCAGGTCCGGTTCCTTGATCATCCAGTGGTCGGAGAACATCAGGTGGCGGGGGTAGACGTGTTCACCGAAGCGCATCGCGCCGTACTTGCGGTAGATGCCGTCGGGGCGGTCGACCTCGGCGTACTCGACGATGAGGATGTTCTTGTAGTGCAGCCGTGCGCGGCACAGGGTCAACGCGAGCTGGCGCCGGTTGTGCAGCAGCGGCGAGCGTGCGCCGCGGTGGCCGTGCGCGGTGCGAACGAAGACGGGGAAGCGGCACTTGGGCAGGGGGCCGAGGCTCCAGCGGTAGACGTTGAAGGGGTTCAGGCCGCGCTCGTGCAGCGTGTGCAGCAGCTCGTATCGCGCCATGGCGTGAGCGGGGTCGTTGAAGATGACAAAGCCGGGTTGGTCGGCGATGCGGTTGCGCAGACGAATGGTGAGTTGGCGTTCGCCGAGGCGCATGCGTTCGAAGTCTGAGAAGATGTAGATGCCCGGTTCGGCGCGCTTGAGGTGCGGGAGGGTTTCCAGATCGACGATGCGCAGCAGCGGCTGCAGGTCCGGTGCCCAGTTGTCCACGAACGTCTCGATGGTGTTGGCGCGGTTGCGCCGTGCGATGTAATAAATCACGACTGTGAATCCTGTGTGGGACGGAGCGAGAAGTGGGTGTGGATGGCGAGCCAGCGATCGGCGCTGCGCTGGAGAACGATCGTGGCTCGGCCGTGTCGATCGAACGGCCGGCCGGAGGTGTCGAATCCGACGGACGACCAGGGCGCCGCGACCCACGCGGTGTCGCCCGCGATCGAACCGGTGAGCTGGTCGTAGTCGAAATCGAAGTTCTCGGTGTTCGGCCAAACGGCGTTCCACTGATCCGCAACGAGATCGTCCAGATTCTCGGCACGCGGCGTGACCGTGCCGAAGCCGATCACGTCGGGCGAGAACATCGCATGGCCCCGATCGACATCCCGCTCGCGCACGGCGTAGGCAAACGCCTCAAGCCACGGCTTGATTTCCGACAATACGACGTGGGGATTCTCGCGCACCGAAAACGTTTGGCTTTCGCCCATGCCCGACTCCTGGCGACCCTGAATGTGTTTGGTGCCCCTCCTTGAGCGATATTAGTTTACAGCGCAAAGGGGTATATGCCATCACTATTCTTGTCATCGCGGCTGGCGCATGAAAAAATCGGGCGATATGGACCGCCCGGTTTGGGGATTTGTGGGTGGGATTACGCGATTTCTTTGATGCAGGCGATGATCGAATCGGGGTCGATGCCCTGGTGGGGATACTGTTCCCACAGGCCGCCGCAGCCCTCGTGGTGCGTGCCGAGGTAGGCGTAGCGGGGGGTGATGCGGCGTTCGAGCAGCCAGCTACCGAAGCGGCTGCCCAGACCGGTGCGCCGATTCAGCGCCTCGACGACGACCACAAACGGCGCTGGCGCCAGCTTCTGCATCGTCTTTTCATCGGCGGCGTTGAGTGTGGGTTTGTTGATCAGGCCGACCTTGTAGCCGTCGGCGCGGGGCCGTTCGACGGCGTCGAGGGCGCGGTAGAGCGTGTCGCCATAACTGATCACGTAGCCGCCACCTTCACCGGCTTCACGGATGATCTCATCGGCGCCGGGTTCGAAGGTGTATCCGTCGCCGTAGAAATCGCCGCCGTCTTCTTTGAGAATGTTCGGCGTCTTGGAGCGGGTGGAGAACACGAACCGCAGTCCCTTGTCACCGAAGACACGCTTGACGACGGCGCGCATCTGGTTGGCGTCGGCGGGGAAGTAGAGGCCGGTGGGGTAGCCGTCGTCCAGGCCGTTGTCGGCAAACAAATTGTTCAGGCCGAAGTGACAGGTGTTGTCGGCCATGTCGTCGATGCCGGCGTGGGAGAAGTGGCAGAGCACGTTGGAGTTGTTCAGCCGCGCCATCGTGATCTCGCTGAGACACATCTCGAGGAACGCGCTGAACGTGCCGAAGATGCCCTGCTTACCTGCTTCCATGCCGAAGCCCGCCGCGGCCGACAGGTTGCCGCGCTCCATGATGCCCGACGAGACAAACACGTCCGGGTGCGCCGCGTGGATCTTGTTCAACCCGCACGAGCCGGCCAGGTCGGAATCGATGCACACCACGTTTTTCTTTTCCGCGTCACTCAGACCGTTGAGCACATCGACCACGGCCTCGCCGAACACGTTGCGGTTCGAGCCCCAGCTATCGCCCGAGCCGGCGAATTGTTTTGGCGCCGAGGGTTTCTCCACACCCTTCAGGTACGCCACGGCCTCGTCGCGCCCGCGCGCGGTCAGATAGTCCAGCGCCTTGTCGACGCCGATGACGTCGTGTCCGTGCGGCGAGCCTTCCAGGCCTTCGATGCCGACGCACATCTTGCGTTTGGCGATCACGGCGATCGGGCCGTCGGTGACGACGGCGCGGCGGATCGCGGCGTACAGCGCGTCGAGGTCTTCTCCGTCCACGCTCGAGGTGGCCAGGCCGTGGCCTTCGAGGGTCTTGGTCACGCTGTACCCGGTGAGGTACTCGGACGGGTGGCCGGCGATGGTGACGTCGTTGTCGTCGATGATGAGCTTGACGTTGAGCTGTTGGGCCACGGCCAGTCGCGCGGCCTCGGCGTCGTTGCCTTCCTGTTGCGAGCCGTCGCTGCCAAGCATCAACACGACGCGGTCCGGATTCGCCATCGCCACGCCGTTGACGTACGGCCAGACGTGACCGAGACGACCGGAGCTGAACTTCACACCCGGCGTCAGGCCGAGCTCGGGGTGACCGGGCAGCGTGGAGTTGGCGGCGCGGTATTGCAGGAGCTGCTCGGCGGGCAGGTGGCCGTGCAGGGCAGACATGAGGTACTGCGTGGCGACGCGGTGGCCGGCCTCGTCCCAGAAGATCGGCACGAAGCGGTCGGGAGCGCCGCGGAACATCGCGTCGGCGATCATCACCTCGGGCACGGTGTCGTAGGGCCCGCCGGTGTGTCCGCCCACGCCGCGTGCGGCGCCGGTGGCGGTGAAGAAGACGATCGCGTCGCGGCAGAGCTGGATGTTGGCCGCCAGCGCGTCGCGCTGCTCGACGGTCAGGGTTTCGTTGGCCCACGGGTCGATGGCGATCGACTGGTAGGCGGACAGATCAATGGGAAAAGCATCGGTAGCGGTCGTCATGGCAGGGTCCGTTTGAGGTTGAATCCGTGCGGCGGTGCACGCGGCGGCCTCGATCGGCCGCGCATCGTGTGAGATCGTCGGGATGATACCGCAGGGGGCAGATCAGGTCGAGGCGGTTTCGACCATGACGGTGGCCGTGGCGACGATGTCGTCGACGGTCAGGCCCTGATCGTCCATGACCTCGGCCGGGTCCAGCGCGCTGGGGGGCGTGGTGGTGACAAACTTCTGTTCCACGGTCGCGCCGACACCTCGCTCGGCCAGGGCCTCGCACACCGCCGCGCCGATCCCGCCGACGTAGTTGTCTTCCAGCGTGATCACGCGTCCGCCGGCGTTGATCGCCAGCTCCGCGATCGCGTCGCGGTCGAACGGCAGGCTGTACAGGTCGACTAGCGTGGCGCTGAGCCCCGCCTCTTCCAACGCGTCCAGCGCCCGGTTGGCCACGTGCACCATGTAACCCGAGGCGCAGATCAGCACGTCGTTGCCCTCGGCCAGCAGCTCGTGACCGCCGAGCGTGAACGGAGTCTTGTCGTCGTACAGCAAGTCCGTGTCGGGCCGACAGGTGCGCATGTAGGCCGCGCCGTCGTGCTCGGCCATGCGGCCCAGCAGCTTGTAGGTCGCAAACGCGTCCGCGGGGTTCAACACGTACATCGACGGGTTGCCGTCAGGCCGCTTGACCTTGGTGAACGCGCGGAACCACGCCACATCGGGCATGCCCATCTGGCTGGGGCCGTCTGCGCCGAGGCTGACGCCGGCGTGCGAGCCGACGAGCTTGAAGTTGAGGCCGGAGTTGATCGCCATCTCGACCTGGTCGTAGGCGCGGGTCAGGAACTTGGCGAACGTGGAGACGAAGGGAACCTTGCCCGCTGCGCCCAACCCCGCCGCGACCGAGACCATGTTCTGTTCG
>JANQJT010000253.1 GCA_028281485.1 Phycisphaeraceae bacterium | reverse complement strand
GGCGCTGATGCGGCGGTTCGCACAGCACACGTCACAGCAGCGAACCGTGATCGACGCGACTCTCATCGATCGCGCCGACGCGTCGCCTGCGGCACACGTCGCCGCTGAACAGTCCGAGCAGGTCGACGTCACGCTCCGCAAGCTTTTGGCGGACCTGGACGACCGCGAGCGGATGGTGATCGTGCGTCACTACGGCCTGCAACTGAGCGGCGAGAACGATCGCCCGCCTCAGACGCTGGCACAGATCGGCGCCGAGCTGGCGGTCAGCGCCGAGCGGGCACGCCAGATCGAGAAACGCGCCGTGAAAAAACTGCAACTTTCGGCCACAACTTTGGGCCTGAGTCTCGAACAAATCCTCTCCCCGGCGGACTGACCGCGATACAATGTAAGCAGACAAGTTTAATCCGGAAGGAGCCCGGCATGAATGGTGAACCCGTCAAAGTGTTTGATGCGGCCAACGGCATCGAGGCGGAACTGCTGCGGGCGGCGCTGGTCGCGGCGGACGTCGACGCGACGATCGACACGACGCCCTCGCCGCTGGACGGACTGACCGCGATGGGTCAGGGGGTGCCGGTGTTCGTGGGCGCCGACGACGTCGACCGGGCGATTGAGATCATCGACGAGGCCATGACCGAGCATGACGACGGCGACGCGGGTGACGAAGAGTAACCCGTCGCTGCGTCTGGTCGCGATCTTCGCTGTCTGGCTCGGCGTCCTGGTCGGGCTGGGTGCGGTCGTATTGAAGCTGCCCACTTGTCGGCCCGATCACGTGCCGACGCTGCGCTGGACGGACGCGACACTCCTGTCGGCAGGCGCGGTCACCGCCACAGGCATCGATCCGATCCACATCGACCGATCCCTGAGCCCCACGGGGCGCGGCGTCGTGCTGGTGCTGATGCAACTGGGCGCGTGGTCCTGGCTCATCGCGGGCGGCGCGCTGCTGATCACCGGATGCCTGCGGGATCGGGTGTTTACGCTGGCGAACGTGGTCATTGTCGGCAGCGCGTTGGTGGTGGGTCTGGCGGCGCTGTTGCTTTGGCCGAGCCTTGGGCTGAATCGAGCGGTGTTTCTGTCTGTCAGCGCGTTTTCGGGGACGGGGTACGAAGTGGACAGTGAGGTCGGCGGGGTGTGGCGATTGGTGGTGCTCGGGCCGATGGTCGTTGTCGGGCAGTTGTTTGTCATTGTGATGAACGGTAGGCGCTCGGCGTGGCGTGCGCTGGTGTTGACCGCGGCGTTGCTGCTGGCGGTGGGAATGCCGGCGTGGCGGATCGGCGAGGTTGCGCTCGATCACGCGGCGTGGTTGGGGGTGAGTCATCAAACGGGTTTTGTGTCGGCCGCGTCGGTCGCGACGCGTTGGGCGTCGTGGGTGGCGTTGGCCGGCGGCGCGGTGTGGCTGGCGGGTGTATCGTGGCGCAGCGCGCTGCTGGGCGCGGTGGGCTTGATCGCCTGTCGTCTGTTGCTGGTCGGGGGATACGCGGCGATCTTCAGCGCAGACGCGGCGCTGGCGGCCTCGGCGGTGGCGAACAGCGGTGTGGGGGGCGAACACATCTCGGCGACGGACTACCCGTCGCGCGGAGGCCTGATCGGGTTGATGTGGATCGGTCGTTGGATTCCGCTACTCATGCTGGCGCTGGCGATCCGAGCCGACTTATCACGGCGAAACGCGATCAACTGATAGCGATCGGGTGATGGGATTAGATGTGTGAGGTGTTGCTCAGCCGCGGCGTCGCTTGATCCAGCGTCCGCCACCGATTCCTCCGATCAGCACCAGACCGGCCAGCGCCGCGGGGGGCAGGGGGACGATCTGTGTGTCACCCATCGTGCCGCTGAAGAGGCTGACGTTGTCCAGGCCGAGATTCAGCGTGAAGGAGTTGGAGACCATCGCGAAGCGGAGCTTGTAGGACTCGCCGTCGTTGAGCAGGCTGGTCAGGTCGAAGTCGTAGTGCGTGTAAGCGTTGGGGTTGGTGCCCGGATCGACACCGAGGTAGAGGTTTTGCACGACGTCGGTCGGGTTGGTGCTGAAGTCGGAGGCGGTGGCGGAGAGAATATCTACGCGGGCGTACTGATTCAGGCTCACGCCGATGCGCGTGGGATCGAGGCCACGGCCGTTGTCGCCGAAGGCGTCGGGCAGTGAATAGCTGTTAACAAACATGTCGAACGAGAGTGTGAGGGGGCCTGAGCCGGAGACGGTGAAGGTCTGCAGCAGGCCGATGGCGTCGTCGAAGCGGTGATCGGAGACGGCGTAGAAGCTGCCACCGGCCGGATTGGGCGCGGTGGGACGGAACATCAGTTGGGTCGTGGTGCCGGGTGTATCGATGAAGAAGTCGCCCTGATCCTGGAACGACACCGTGGTCCAGCCGGAAAGGCTGCCGGTTTCGAAGTCGCCGTTGCTGAGCAGTTCAACGGCCGACGCTCGGCCGGCCAAGCCGAGCCATAACGCGAGGGACAACATCACGGGGTTGCTGCGGATCATCAACTCTTATCCTTCACATCGCAGGGGCGATTCCCGACTCACGATTGCCGCTCGTCGGTCGAATAACCCACGGCACAGCAAGCATTAAAATGTACCCAAGGGTTTGCCGTGCCACAAGAAAAAGTCGTTTGAATCCCGTGAGCCTGGCGGCTTTTTTCCTCGCGATGGGTCCGTTTCATTGCAAAAAAGGTTATCGGATTGCCCCAAATTACCTAATTGGACCGGGTAGACGCATAAAAAAAGAAAAAAGTCTAAAACGGTAAAACGACATTCATGTGGGGATTATGCCGTGCTACTGTGCTCTTGAGGAGAACGCCTTTTCTGTGGAGGGCACATGAAGGGCACGCAAACCGCCAAGCCGCGCATCGTGCGCGGACCGGTATCCGACTTGTCGCGAAGGTCACGGAGACGTGACGCAGAAGGCGCGGTAAATGCGTCACTGCGTGCGAACGATCCCCGCTGGGTGTTCGCGTTGCGCGTACAAGAAGCATTGCAGGGCGCATGTCTTCCAATCGAATCGCGACAAAGGCTCAATAAGCTGGCTCGCGTGATCGGCCTGAACGCCTTTCAATGCAACCTGGTCATCGCGATCGTGCAGGACGCGGCACGACGCGGTCGGAGCTTACAGATCGCTGCGCCGTCGCTGGCGATGGTCCCGGAAAACAACCCGAAGCGGTGTGTGAAATGGCGCAAGGCGGCGATGTACGCGAGCGTGTTCATCGTGCTCGAAGCGGTTGTTGTCGCTTGGTTCGTCCTCTAAATTATTCTTCCAGTCCCAGACTTGAAGCCTAAACGAACCCGCCCGAAGTTCGTTTGGCCTGGTTCCCGGGGGTAGGAAGGCATCGCATTTGCGACCCTCGCGTAGACCGATCGTTATCGCAACACGACGCAGCACGCTCGCGCTCGCGCAAGCCAACGCGGTCGCCAACGCGCTGCGACAGCTCCACCCCAACGTCACCGTTGAGCTGATGCCGATTGAGTCACGCGGCGATCAGTTGAAGGATCACCCGCTGGCCGGCAACGGCGGCAAGGGCCTGTTCACCACGGCGATCGAGGCGGCCCTGCTCCGCAATCAAGCGGACGTGGCGGTACACTCGATGAAGGACCTGCCGGTCGCCGACACGGCGGGTCTGGTGGTCGCGGCCATCCCGCATCGCGGCGATGCGCGCGACTGCCTGGTGTCGTCCGCGAAGCACGACATCGAGTCGCTGCCACAAGGCGCGAAGGTGGGAACGAGTTCTCCCCGGCGCGGATCGCAACTGCTGCGCATGCGCAGCGACCTGGAGATCATCCCATTCCGCGGAAACGTGGAAAAGCGCGTCAGCAAAGTTATTGAGCTGGGGGACGTGGACGCGGCGGTGCTGGCGGTGGCGGGGCTGGTGCGAGCGGGGTTGGCGGAATACGCCGATCGCCCCCTCGATCCGGATCTCAGCGTGCCTTGTGCGAGCCAGGCGGCCCTAGCGATCCAGTGTCGGGCTGACGATCACGTGACGCTGCGACGCTGCCTGCCGCTGAACGACGCGAACACGGCGGCCTGCGTACAGGCCGAGCGCTCGGTGGTCGCGGCGTTGCAGGCCGACTGCCAGGCGGCGCTGGGTGTGTACGCCACGCTCAGCGACGACCGTCAACTGACGCTGCACGGCCGCGTGCTGTCGCACGACGGGACCCAATGCGTCGAAGCCAAAGCCGATGCGCCGATCCGTTCGATCAAGCGCGCGGTTAACAGCGTTGTCGAGCAACTGGTCAAACAGGGCGCCGAAGCGCTGCTGGTCGAGCACCGCACGGTCTTGCCTGAACGAGTCTGATCTGCTTTTCAATTAGCGGGGCAGGTGAATCCGGAAGGTGCTGCCCTTGCCGACGGTCGATTCGACGGTCACGCGTCCGCCGTGCGCCTGAGCGATGTGCTTGACGATCGCCAGCCCCAGGCCGGTGCCGCCCATGGCGCGGCTGCGTGCGTTGTCCGTGCGGTAGAAGCGCTCGAACAGACGCGGCAGGTGCTCGCGCTCGATGCCCACGCCCTCGTCGATCACGGCGATCTGCAGCTCGCTTTCCTTGAGATCGGCGTCGATGCGAATGGGCACGCCCTCGGGGCTGTACTTGATGGCGTTGTCGATCAGGTTGACCACGGCCTGCTCCATGAGCGGCGCGTTGATGCGTGCGGTCATCGTCGCGTTGCAGGTCAGGTCGATGGCGATGTCGCGCGAGGTGGCGTTGATAGAGCACATCTCCACGGCCGCCCGCAGCACGTCGCGGACGTTGTGCTCCTCGAGCTCGACGGTGTCGCGTTCGGTGCCCTGCTCGATGCGTGCCAGCGCCAACAGGTCTTCCACGATGGCGTTGAGACGGTCGCCCTGCCGAGCGATGATGTTGAGGAACTGCTCGTTTTCTTCCGGGCCGCCGTTCATGCTGTCCAGCAGGGTTTCGACCGAGCCCTTGATCGCGGTGATCGGGGTCTTCAGTTCGTGCGAGACGTTGGCGACGAAGTCGCGACGAATCATCTCCAGGCGGCGCAGACGCGTCACGTCGTGCAGCACGATCAGCGCGCCGATGCGCTTGTTGGCCGCGTCGTGCAGGGGCGCGCCCTGGGCCTGCACGTAACGCTCGCGGGTCTCGTTGTCCTCGCCCATCAGACGGATCACCAGGTCGTCTTCGACGGGGTTCTCGCTGCTGACGGCGCGGCCGACGAACTGTTGCACGGCGGTGTTGCGCACCGATTCCTGGATGCTGCGGCCCTCGACGCGGTACGGGTCCACACGTAACAGTCGTGCGGCGGCCTTGTTGATGCTGATCAGGCGTTCATCGAGGTCTACCGCGAGCACGCCCTCAACCATGCTGGTCAGGATCGCCTCGTTTTCGTTTTGCTGCTCGCTGAGCTTGCGCATGCGCTGGTCGTAGGCGTCGGCCATGCGGTTGAGCGAGGTGGACAAGATGCCGGTGAGCCCGCCGTTGTAGAAGGGGATCATCGGGTCGCTGTGCCCCTCGGTGACGCGATCGACGCCGCGACGCAGGTGGCGCAGTCGTTTACCCGTGCGATACATGAGGCAGGCCATGACCACGCACGCAATCAGAGACAAGACGAGGGCCGCTTGCAATCCCGCTGAATCGGCGATGTACAGCATCGATTAATCCTTGACGCGATACCCGACCCCGCGCACCGTCTGGATCAGATCGGCGTGCTTGCCGAGCTTGCGACGCAGGGACACGACCTGCACGTCGACCGAGCGATCGGTCACGGCCGTGTGTCCGCCGTGCAGCCGTTCGATGATCTGCTGACGCGTGAACACCCTGCCGGGCCGGTCCGTCATCATGAGCAGCAGGCGAAACTCGGTCGCGGTCAGGTCCAACCGTTCGCCGTCGACGTGGGCCTCGTGCCGGTCGGCGTTGATCTCGATCGGCCCGAGCATGATTGTTTCGCTGGCATCCCCGCTTTCGTCGTGTCGAAAACGTGACCGACGCAGTACGGCCTTGACCCGCGCCACCATCTCGCGCGTGCTAAAGGGCTTGGTGATGTAGTCGTCGGCGCCGAGTTCCAGGCCGATCACCACGTCCGCTTCCTCGCCCTTGGCGGTGACCATGATGACGGGGACGGGGGCGGTGGCCTCGTCGGCTTTGAGCCGGCGACAGACCTCCAGGCCGTCCATGCGCGGCAGCATCAGGTCCAGAAGGATCAGGTCGAACGGTTGTTGCCGGGCCAGGTCCACCGCCGCTTCGCCCGTGTCGGCGAGGGTGATGTTCATCCCCTCGCGCTCGAGATTGAAACGCAGCAGTTCCTGGAGGTCGGCCTCGTCCTCGACGACGAGCAGCTTGTAGCGAGTTGATCCGGTCGTTTGGTTCATGATGGTTTTCGCGTGTGTCTGAAGCATCTTTGTACCCCTCATCGCTCCGGCTCGCAACGCATTGGAACCCGTCGATTCTGGAAAAAGGCGATCCGGCGCAGGTGAGCCGGATCGCCTCAGGAGACCTTCAAGTACTACCCGCCCGTCCGGACGGGTTCGGACACGGTCGGCTCAGAACAGCAGCTGATACTGAGCACGGATCGAGACCTGGTCGTCGGCGAACGCCCCATCGCTCTGGAGGCCCAGGCCGCTCTGGCCGTCGGGCAGGGGCTCGGTCGCGATCACGGTATCGATCGTAAACTTCGACTTGTGCTTGCGGTGGTACCAGTTCAAGCCAAACGTGTAGATGTTGACCTCGTCGTCAAAGCCGGGGGTCAGGCTGGCGGCGGGGACGTCGAAGTTGATGTATTCCCAGCGGGCGAACGGCTCGATCGACTCGCCGTTGCCGAGGTCGTAGTTGTAGCCACCCTGCACGAGGATGGCCATGGGGTTGTGGCCGATCTTCGTCGAGCCGGAATCCCGGTCGATATCGACACCGACATAGGCGGCGTAGAGATTGATGCCGTCCTGCTCGAACGCGCCGTCGATGGTCCACGCGAGGATGTCATCGGTCATCGCTGCGGAGCCGGTCTCGCCGGCTTCGTAATCGACCGCGGCGCCGATCGTGATAAAGCGCTCCTCACCGGGGAAGCTGGTGAAGTCCTTCCACTGCTTCCACGAGCCCTCGATCAGCCAATCGACACGGGCTACGACCGCGAAATCGGTTTCGTCGTTCTCGAAGTCCTTGCCGTCGGCCGCGTCGGGATCGATGCCGTCACCGCCGATAGCGATCAGCGAATCGGTCAGGTCGTTGAAGCGGCTGTTGGTCGAACCGAACACGTCGCCCGACTGGCTGCCGTCGTGGAAAGCACCACGAATGAGGACGCTTTCGTTCACCTCGTACTTGGCGAAGACACCCTGGACGACGTCAAGCGTGAAGATCTCGTTGACGTAGGATCGCTCTACGGCGAGCTGACGCTTGGAGCTGGTCATCTCCTCACGGAGGAACGGCGCCTTGGTCTCACCCCAGTAGATGTAAAGATCGTCGGTCAGTTGGTAGCCCACCACGATCGTGTCACCGAGCACGTCGTTGTCATCACGATCCACTTCGAGTTGGATCTCGTATTTGAACTTCGGATCGCCCACGTGACCGGAGAACTTCAGCTTGCTGCGGCGGATCGCAAAGCCCGTCTCGCCCTCGTCACTTCCGCCGTCGGCGAAGCCGGCGATGTAGCGAAACTGAATCTGTCCTTCGATGTTCAGGCGAAACTTGTTGTCGCTGGAGGCGAGGAAGAACTTGCCATCGTGGCCCGCGGTCAGCGCCGAGCCGCTCATCGCGTCCCGCGTCTCGGCGTCGGCCAGGACCTCACGCACGAGCGCCCTGACCTCGTTGGCGTACGCTTCAGACATCCGAGCGTCGCTCTGATTCGCGCGAAGCTCGCGCAGCTCGGCTTTGAGCGCGTTCACTTCTTTGATCAGTTGCTCGTTGGTAACCGTTTGAGCCGAGGCGGTGCTGACATAAACCGCACTAAAGACCAGACCCAATCCCACTAGAACCTTCTTGAGGTGCAACACGAGAATCTCCTGTTCTGGATGTTGTTGCGTTCCCTAATCATCCCGACGGATTCGCCGAAAATTCGGCGCGTCTCTGGGGGACATTTCCTAGGAATATTAAGAACGGTTTGTTAATGGCGGGTTAATCGACAATAAATATATTGTTAATCAAAACTTAATTAGATCCCTCGCAGACAATCGAACCGGAACAAGTTCAAGCCATTGAACTCAATACGGTTACACAACGGCTCCCAAAATCCTTGAGGAGCGTAAAGACGAATCATCACGTTGTATCGAGATGATCAAACGCCAGTTATATCAAGGCTCAATCATAGACGACCGATGACCTCGGCCACGCGCTCTTGCCAGCCGGGAATGGCGCCGATCACGGCTTCGGTGCGACTCAGATCGAGCACGCTGTAGGTCGGCCGAGGCGCGGGACGGGGGAAATCCGCGGTGGTGCAGGGCGAGACGTTGCAGGTCGACCCGTTGAGCTGCGCGATGTGACAGGTCAACTCGTACCAGGTGCACTGGCCGCCGTCGGTCAGGTGGTACACGCCGGTCTTGCCCGCACGGATCAGATCGAGCGAGCCGGCGGCGAGGTGTTCAGCCGAGGTCGGTCGACCGGTCTGATCGTCGACGACCTTCAGTTCGTCACGCTGGCAGGACAACTCGTGCATGGTGCGCACGAAGTTCTTGCCCCACGGCGCGTACAGCCAGCTCGTGCGGATGAGTAGATGCGTACCGCCCGCTTCGACGAGTTGTTGCTCGCCCATCAGCTTGCTTCGGCCGTAGGCGCCCATGGGCGCGGTGGGCGCGTCGATGGGATAGGGATGGTCGGCTGC
Source organism: Phycisphaeraceae bacterium (assembly GCA_028281485.1). Lineage (GTDB taxonomy): Bacteria > Planctomycetota > Phycisphaerae > Phycisphaerales > Zrk34 > JANQHD01. The sequence continues at coordinate 2,019 of JANQJT010000253.1, read as the reverse complement.
GCCGTTGAATACGTAGTCCGTGCTGTAGTGGACCAGCAGCGTGTTGCGCCGGGCACACCACCGGGCCAACCGCCCCACCGCGTGGCCGTTCAGTTCGTTTGCGGCCGGCTCATCGGCTTCGGCGCCGTCGACATCGGTGTACGCGGCGCAGTTGATCAACACGCCACGGGATTCAGGCAGGTTGGCCTGCCAGGTGGATTCGGCGAGCAGATCGAAATCGGGCAGATCCAGCGCGGTGAACGCGATCGATTGATGGGTTAACAGTTGGCACCACGCATGCCCGAGCATGCCGGAGGCGCCGATGACGACGACGGGGCCGGGCGGCAGTGGTGTCGCCTCCGCCATATCAGCGGTGCTCCACGCCCCAGGGGAAGTCGATCGCATCGAACGGGCGTCGCATCTCGTCGGGGTTGGCCGGATCGTAGGCGTGCGTGACGTAGTAGAGCAGGCCGGCTGGCTCGTCGCCGACGGTGGCCACGCCGTGCCACAGCGGCGGCGGGATGATCGTCACGCCGGGACGGACCACGCCCGAGACGCCCATCCATCGGCGGTCGGTTTGTTCGCAGTGCACGCCCACTTTTACGCAGCCGCGCACGACCAGCCAGAAATCGGTCTGGCGGTTGTGATGATGCCACGCCTTGCAGACGCCGGGATACATGTGGGAGTAGTTGACCTGACCGGCGTCGGTCATGACGCCCTGGAGCTGATTCATCAGTGACCAGCCACGGTCGTCGGCGTAGATCGAGGCGGGCACGAAGCGCGGCTCGCTACGATCCACAGCGTCACGATAAGCCTCGGTAACCGACCCGTCGTGTCGGGGGATGGGCAGGATGGCGGCCGTGGCGGTGGTCATGTGCTTAACTCCTGAGGCGATGGCGTCGCGGTGAGCCGCGTCCGAAAACCTCGGCCCGCCAGTGGCATCGGCCGATTGCGCGACCCGCTTGAACCGCCGGTGAGTGTACCGGGCGCGCCGTTGAGGACCAAATGAAAAACCCCGCCTTTTAGGCGGGGTTGGGGAAGTGGAGCGGATGAGATTTGAACTCACGACCTCTTCCATGCCATGGAAGCGCTCTCCCAACTGAGCTACCGCCCCGATTGTCTCTGCCACTGGGCAGAAGCGGCATTTTAAGCATGCCTAAGGCCCGGTCAACACGCGATTGACCGGCTCGAACCAAAACGGCCCCGACGCAGAAGTCAGGGCCGCTACGGCTCAAACGAGGGTGACGGGACTCGAACCCGCAACCTTCGGATCGACAGTCCGATGCTCTAACCAATTGAGCTACACCCCCAAGCGGGGGATTCCGCCACTTTGGCGGAGCGGGAAATATTAACGCCGTCTTGGGACCTGTCAACACCGCCCCAGCGCCGACAGCGGGAATTCGTCGAATCCGACCCGCTGCGCCGTCTCAAGCTCGCGGTTATCGGCACAACCATACTCCATCAAGCGTTCACACTCGGCAGCCCCGCCAGCGCCATCGCCAGCTCGCCCTCGTCGTATTGCAGGTCCTGCAACTCGCCGGCGAAGAACGCCTGGTAGGCGGACATGTCGAAGTGCCCGTGGCCGCAGAGATTAAAGAGGATGGTCTCACTCACGCCTTCCTCCTTGCAGCGCAACGCCTCGTCGATCGCGACGCGCACGGCGTGGTTGGCCTCGGGCGCGGGCAGGATGCCCTCGGTGCGGGCGCACAGCACGCCGGCCTCGAAGCAGCCCATCTGGTGTCGGCTGACCGGTTCGACCAAGCCGAGATCGACGACGTGACTGACCTGCGGCGCCATGCCGTGGTAGCGCAGGCCGCCGGCGTGGAAACCGGGCGGGACGAAGGTGGACCCGAGCGTGTGCATCTTGACCAGCGGGGTGAGGTGGGCGGTGTCGCCGTAGTCGTAGGCGAGCTTGCCGCGCGTGAGCGTCGGGCAGGCGGCCGGTTCGACGGCGAGGATCTTTCGCTTGCGTCCGCCGCGGAGCTGCTCACCGATAAACGGGAAGGCGATGCCGGCGAAGTTCGACCCGCCGCCGGTGCA
>JANQJT010000150.1 GCA_028281485.1 Phycisphaeraceae bacterium | reverse complement strand
CTCAAAAAACCCCCTTTCACGCCACCCACCCCCTTCTGCCGATACCCTCCGTGGGAGTCTCCCGGAGAATGAAGTGGACACCAACCCCGCCCGCGAACTGACCACCTGCCCCTACGTCGACCTCGCCGACCCCGGCTGTCAGTCTCACTTCTCACTCTCACACCTGCCCAACACCTTCAGCGTCTGCTTCAACCAATACCGCTCCTGCCCCAACTACCAAGCCATCCTCAGCCGCCAAACACCCATCACCATCCATGGCCGCCTCCTTAAACCAACTGGCTCTTGAGTTCGCCGCCTACCTGCGCATCGAGTGCGGCCTGTCCCCACACACCCTCGCCGCATACGAGACCGACCTGCGCCGTCTGGCCGACTACCTCGAACAAGAAAACGTCACCGACCCCAACCGCATCACCTTCCCCCTCCTTGTCGAACACCTCAAAGACCTCCGCGCCCAGGGCCTCGCCGCCAAGTCCATCGCAAGACACCTCTCCGCCATCCGCATGTTCTGCCGCTTCATCCACGCCAACGGACACACCGAACGCGACCCCTCCGAACTGCTCGAATCACCCAAGACCTGGCGCACCGTCCCCGACGTCTGCCACGTCCAACACGTCCACGCCCTGCTCGACGCCGTCGACCCCGACGACCCCCTCGCCCTCCGCGACCGCGCCCTGCTCGAGCTGATGTACGCCACCGGCTGCCGCGCCTCAGAAGTCGGTGCCATCAACACCGACGACCTGCACACCGACCTCCACGTCGTCAAGATCACCGGAAAGGGAAACAAGCAACGCATCGTCCCCGTCGGTCGCCCCGCCCTCCAGGCCATCGATCAATACACCACCGAACTCCGCCCCCATCTCCTCCACCCCGAACGCCCCACCAACGCACTCCTGCTCACACGACGCGGCACACCCATCGACCGCTTCCGCGTCTGGCACCTCGTCAAGAAACACGCCGCCCGCGCAGGCATCAAACCCATCCATCCACACACCCTCCGACACTCCTTCGCCACCCACCTCCTGTCCGGCGGCGCAGACCTCCGCGTCGTCCAGGAACTGCTCGGCCACGAGAAAATCACCACCACGCAGATCTACACCCACGTCGACCGCGACCGACTCAAGTCCATCGTCCAGTCACACCACCCCAGACCCTGACAACTCAACGCCACGTATACAAAAGCATCTGCACCAGCGCCGCGATCACCGGAAAACACGTCACGATCACACCCAACCGACTCACCCGCCGACCCAGATCATACCTCTGTCGCCCCACCACCTCACAGATCAGAATCACCACCACTACCAGCGTGAACTTGTAAACCACGATCCCGATCAAATCCCACTCCTCCAGCACGTACCGCGCCACGCTGTTCACCTCCTGCCCCCCGAAGTGCCACAGCAGCACCCACGTACACATCACGTCCAGGCTGCTGATCAGGATGTACCACGCGTACATATTGGGATACAGCATGTGATCACGAAACGGGTGCCAGCCGGGCTCCGGCCCGACGCCCGCGGCGCGAATCTCATCCCCCTCCGCCCCGACCTGTTCTTCCACGTCTCGCATAGACTCTTTCGATCCTGCGCCCCTCCACCCATCACACTCAGGCCTGACCCAGCCACGCCGCCAGCAGCGCCGGATAACTCTCCAAATCCGTCTTGTGCGCCATCTCCACCATCGTGTGGATGTTCTTCACGGGACACGCGAACACCGCCGTCCGCACACCGCTCCGACTCCGCTGGATCATCGCGCCGTCCTGCCCACCCCGCGACAGCACGCCACGCTGACACGGAATCTTCTTCGCCCGCGCCACACGCTCCAGGTCCTCCACCAGCTTTACGTCCGTGATCGTCGACGAGTCCATCATCTTCAGACACACACCGTCACCGAACGACGTCACGCGCTGCTCCTCACCCACGCCCGGCATCTGGCAACACAGCGTCGTGTCGATCGACAACCCAACGTCCGGCTCAACGCCAAACGCCGCCGGGCCCGCGCCGCGCAAACCCACCTCTTCCTGAACCGTCCACACCGCGTGAATCTCACACGCGTGACGCTTCAGCTTCTTCAACATCTCGATCAGCGCCCAACACCCCACGCGGTTGTCCAGGCACTGGCTCGCCACCGCGTTCTCAAACTCCACGAAGTTCGCGTCCAGCACCACCATGTCACCGATCTTCACACGCTTGGCGACCTCCTTACCCTCCATCGCCACGTCGATGTAGAACTCCTCGATCGTCGGGATCTTCTTCTTGTCCTCCTCCTTGGCGATGTGCAGAGGCGGCCCGCTCGGATTCATGATCCCCGGCAGATCACCCTTGCTCGTGCACACCCTCACGTTCCGCGCAAAAAGATTACGCACGTCAAACCCACCCGTGTTCTGCACGCGCAGGTACCCGTCGTCATCGACGTGCCGCACCATGAAACCGATCTGGTCCATGTGCGCCGCCAGCATCACCTTCAACGGCTTCTTGCGCCCGCCCGTCTTGCCCGCCGCAGGCCGCGCCTTGCGCACCGCGATCAGGTTCCCCATCGCGTCCGTCTTCAACGTATCCACCAACGGCTTCACGTGCTTCGCGATCACCTTACGCACGCGATCCTCACGACCCGGCGTACCCGGCGTCGAACACAGTTCCTTCAGCAGCTTCACGTTCACAGCCATCGTGTCTCCTTTGCGGATTCCCCCAGTGTAGCAAACTCTCGCCCCGCGCCTCCCTCACCCCGATCGTGTAACATAACCCATTTCTACCCGACCCCACACAGCCACCGGAACATGGAAAACCCATTCCGTCACATCCTCCCCCACCAACACACCGGACCACGCCTCACCAGCGTCGGACGCGGCATCGCCTTGGCCGCGCTCGTCGGACTCGTCGCGGGACTCGGCGCCGTCGCCTTCGACACCATCAGTCAGCTCGTCGCCTCCGTCGCTCTCGAACACGTCGCCGGCTACCACCAGGGCGGACCCGCCAACGAATCCGACATCGCGGGACACATCCTCGATCTCAACAACACACGCGACCTCACGCCCTGGCTCCTCCTGCTCATCCCCACGCTCGGCGGACTCGTCTCAGGCTTCCTCGTCTTCAAGCTCGCACCCGAAGCCGAAGGACACGGCACAGACTCCGCCATCGACGCCTACCACAACAAACGCGGCATCATCCGCGCACGTGTCCCGCTCATCAAAATGATCGCCTCCGCCATCACCCTCGGAACCGGCGGCTCCGGCGGACGCGAAGGCCCCATCGCACAGATCGGCGCAGGATTCGGCTCGTTCCTCGGCACCAGGCTCAAGCTCTCCGACCACGAACGACGCGTACTCCTCGTAGCCGGCATCGGCGCCGGCATCGGCTCCATCTTCCACGCACCCCTCGCCGGAGCCATCTTCGCCATCGAGGTCCTCTACCGTGACCCCGACTTCGAAGCCGAAGCACTCATCCCCGCATTCATCTCCACCACCGTCGCCTA
>JANQJT010000071.1 GCA_028281485.1 Phycisphaeraceae bacterium | reverse complement strand
GATGGGGGAACAGAGTGTGCGGAGTTCGGGAGTGGTGAGTGGGATGAGCTGGGGATTTTCAATTTGCGCTGGGACTGAGGGGACAGGCGTATGGATCTCCGGGTGTAGGTGAGATTCGGCGGGGTGATAGCCGGGGATGAGGCGGGTGTCGCCTGCGCGGAGGGCTAGGGACCAGGAGCGGAGGGGCTTAGTGAGGTGTGGGGAGAGTGTGCGTGTGGGATCGGCGTGGGGCGTGGCGCGGTAGAGTGCGGCGTCGAGTGCATCCATGGTTGGGCCTCCGTAAGAGGGAGGCGGGGTTGAGCGTGTGCGCAGGGGGATGTCGTGTGTTTATCGTAGCGGCACGGAGGAGTGCAGGAGGGGAGAATGTTGTTGGGGGAGGGGAGGGGGCGGGGTAAGATGATGTCGTTACAGACACACGGCCCTGCGGGCCGTCGCTAAACAGGGGGCGGCCCGTGGTGGGGCTGCCTGTGTTCAACCCACCCTGCTTGTTGTTGTTGGAGATTCGTTCGAAATGATCAGCTTGGCGAATGCCGGGGTTCCGATGCTTTTTTGGCAACTGCCATTCATGGCGATGGCGTTAGTCCCCATTGTCTTGATTGAGTGGGCGATTGTGAGCCGGCTTATATCGGGGATGTCTTGGCATGGGTTCTGGTCGGTTGGGCTGGCGAATGCGGTGTCCACGTTCATCGGTATACCGTTGGCGTGGGGCGCGATGTTGGCATTGAACGTCGCAACGACCGGCACCGGTTCCCGCGGGTTGGATACACCGATGCAGGTGTTTCAATCGGTGGTGTTGCAGGCGTCCTGGCTGGTGCCTTATGAGGATGATCTGTATTGGATGATACCGACGGCAACGCTGGTGCTTTTAGTGCCTTACTTCCTGGTGTCGGTGTTCGCTGAGCGGTGGGTGCTCGGGTTGATGATGCGCAACGTTGACCGATTGATCATTCGCAAGGCGGCCTGGCGTATGAACGCCGTGACGTATGGGATGTTTGTGTTAGGGACCGGGATAGGGTTGTGGCGTGCGCTGGTTGGTTGATACGGCCCCCGGGCAGAGCCCGGGGCTAAAGGCGGAGGGGGGAGAGGATTAAGTGGGGGGCGTTATGGTGTGGTCGCAAACACGAAGGTGGAGTGTCGTAATGCCTGTTTTTGCAGTGTTTTAGGGCTGTCGTTGCGCGGCGCGTTTTTGTCGGGTTGTTGAACGACGGGTAAGATGGGCGGCGTCTCAGTGTGTGTGTGTGTGTGGGATGGGGGTTAAGTGGGAGGATGTGCTGCCAGCGGCCAACGACCGAAGTGTGTTGGAGGTTTTCCTAAGGGTGTGAATGATGCGTAGGTGTGAGTGTCTGGTGTTGGCGGTGGTGTGGGTGAGTGCGGTGTTGTTGGGTTGTTCGTCGGGTTACGGCGACGGCGCGGTGGCGTGGGAGGCGGACGGGCGGCCGAATATCATCGTGATCCTCGTGGACGACATGGGGTATTCGGATATTGGTGCGACGGGCGGCGAGATCGAGACGCCGACGCTGGATCGGCTGGCGAGCGAGGGGGTGTTGTTCACGCACATGTACAACACGTCGCGTTGTTGCCCGACGCGTGCGGCGCTGCTGACGGGTCAGTACCAGTGGGATACGGGGCTGGGCCACATGAACACGACGAACAGCCCGCACCCTGAGTATCAGCGGGTGATGAACGAGGAGAACGTGACGATCGCGGAGGCGTTGTGGTCGGCGGGTTACCAGACGGCGATGGGCGGGAAGTGGCACGTCGGTGATGATCGTCCGTATTGGCCTGACAGGCGCGGGTTTGATCATTTCTACGGTCCGCCGAAGGGCGGGGGTTTGTATTTCTGGCCGTCGGAGTTTTACGACCGTCCGGTGTATCGCGACGGGGAGTTGGATGAGCCGGAGGAGGGCTGGTACTCGACGGACGGGTTTACGGATTACGCGATTGAATACGTGAAGGGGGTCCGTGACAAGGATCGGCCTTTCTTTTTGTACCTGGCTTATGTTGCGCCGCACTTCCCGTTGCAGGCGCACGAGAGGGACATCGCGAAGTACGAGGGGCGTTACGACGCGGGGTACGAGGCGATTCGCGTGGCGCGGTTTGAGCGGCAGAAGGCGGTGGGGCTGGTGGGCGCGGACGCGGTGTTGCCGGACGCGGAGCACGGGCCCTGGGCGAGTGTGAAGAACAAGGGGGCTGAGGCGCGTGAGATGGAGGTCTACGCGGCGATGATGGACTGCCTGGATCAGAATCTTGGGCGGTTGATGGTAGTGTTGGAGGAAGAGGGGATCGCGGAGAACACGGTGGTGATGTTTCTGTCGGACAACGGGGGTTGTCTGGCGGACTGGAACAAGACGCCGAACGCGGAGTTAGGCACGGCTCAGAGCAACGCGGCGTACGGCAAGTGGTACAACGTGAGCAACACGCCTTACCGCAAGGGTAAGGCGCGGACGTACGAGGGCGGGATCGTGACGCCGATGATCGTGCACTGGCCGGCGGGGATTGAGCGCACGGGTGTGTTTGTTCGTGAGCCGACGCACGTGATGGATATTTTGCCGAGCTGCCTGGAGATCGCGGGCGTTGCGTATCCGGAGTCGTACGAGGATCGCGAGTTGGACCCGGTGGACGGCGTGAGCTTTGTTCCGCTGATGAACGGCGGGGAGGGCGACGCGGACCGCGCGTTGTTCTTTGAGCACGAGGGGCATCGCGCGGCGCGACATGGAGATTGGAAGCTGGTGGCGAACCGGGGCGGGGCGTGGGAGCTATACAACCTGGCGGACGACCCGTTTGAGGTGCACGATCTGGCGGGAGCTGAGCCTGAGAAGGCGGCGGAACTGAAGGCGATGTATGGCGCTTGGGCGAAGGCGCATGGGGTGAGGTGGCCGCTTAAGTAAGAAAGCGATCGTGCGAGTCAGAACCCGTGACGATGGTCACGGGTTTTTGGTGTGGGTCGTGTCAACGGCGGCGGGTGAAGAGCGTGATGCCGGCGAGGGAGAGGAGCGCGATGGAGGTGGGTTCGGGGATGCCGGAGAGGGTGACTTCGAAGGTGTTGTCGAAGAAGGCGCGTGCGCCGCCGAGTTCGCTTTTGGCGTCGGCCCAGACGGAGAGTGTGGATTCGAGCTGATAGGTTTCGCCGGGGGTGAGGGTTTCGCTGAACTGGAGGGCTTCAGAGACGTCGGCATCCTGATCCTGGCCGAAAGCGGTGATGATTTCTTCGGTGTATTGCTCGAAAGCGGAGCCGACCTGGACGCCGCTCGCGTCGAGGATACGGAAGGTGGCGTCGACTTTTGATGTGCCGCCGTTGTCGGCCTGGAGGTAGCCGTCGAGGAGCGCCGAGATGAAGACCTCGGTGGGATCGGTGAGGCCGTCGTCACGGGAGACGGTGAAGGTGCGTGTGATGGTGTTGGTGCGGTGTATGGCTTGGGAACCGGCGAGGGATTGCGCGGAGAGTTTGTGTTGTTGCGAGAGGTCGTTGTGTGCGGTGCCGGGGTCGCCGAAGGTTGTGGGCGGGCCGGGGTCGAAGGAGGTGCCGCCGCCACCGGGGAGGGGGGCTGCGTTGGAGAATGCGGCGAAGCGGAAGACGGGGTTTGTGCCGCCGACTATGGCGCGTGAGTGTTGGGCGGTGTCGCGGAAGATGGAGGGGTTGGCAAAGTTATTCAGTGTGACGCGGACGTACATGGTGTTTCCGCCGAGCACTTCGGGGGGCAGTTCGCCGTTGAAGGCGCCGCCGTTGGACTGACCGTTGCCGGCGGGGACGGGTGCGTTGGCGACCTCGACCCAGTTGGCGCCGTCCCTGGAGACTTCGGTGGAGGTGGAGCCGTGACCGTAGGACCATCGCCAGACGGGTGCGTTGGAGAGCAGTTCTGCGCGGTTGATGGGGCCGTTGAGATCGAACTTGTAGACGATGGTGCCGGTCAGGGAGTTCGGCCCCCCGGTGATAACCTGATAGAAGCGGACGGTGCCGGCCTGTCTCAGCGTCAAGTTGGACAGTGAATGGATGTAGGTGTTGGCGCCGGGGAGAAAGGGGTCTGTGTAGAAGTAGACGAAGGCGTGGGTGGGGCTGGACCAAGCCAAGACGATGGCGGCGACGGCGCACGCCGAGATGCGGGTGGATGACATGGGGTTGCTCCCTCTCTCCTGGATGTGGATACCTGCGACAACCGATACGCCCATTATTCTAAATGGGGGGTGAGAGGCGCCCCAAGAAAATTATGTGTTTTTGGAGGGAATCGCTGATTGCGAGGTGTGGGGAGGGATTAGCGGCGTCTTTTGACGCGGTTGGCGGGGAGGCGTTCGACGAGGCCGCGGAGCTGGAAGGTGGTGAGTTCGGCCTGGATGGTGTGGATGGGGAGGTTGGTTTGTTTGACGAGCTGGTCGATGGTGAGGGGGCTGGTGGTGAGTTGGTCGAAGAGGGTCTGCTGGGTTGGGGTGAGGTCGGAGGCGGCGATGGCGGGGGTGTCGGGTTTGTGGGTGTGGTT
>JANQJT010000055.1 GCA_028281485.1 Phycisphaeraceae bacterium | reverse complement strand
TCGAAGAGCCTTATGTCGTCATAGACGAAATCAAAGATCGATCGAACCTCCGGATTGAGCTCGAGCCTGGGCAGCGGACGCGGCGCGCGGCTCAGGTGCAGGTCCGCCTGCTCCAGATGGTTGAGATATAGATGCGCGTCACCGAACGTGTGCACGAAGTCGCCCGGGCGCAGACCCGTGACTTGCGCGACCATCATTGTCAGCAACGCATAAGACGCGATGTTGAACGGCACGCCGAGGAACACGTCCGCCGACCTTTGGTACAGCTGACACGACAGCTTGCCCTTAGCCACGTAGAACTGGAAGATCGTGTGGCACGGCGGCAGCGCCATCTGTTCGATCTGCCCCACGTTCCACGCCGACACGATCAACCGACGCGAATCGGGATTGGTCTTGATTGTCTCGACGACCTGCGCGATCTGGTCGATCTCACCGCCGTCGTAGTTCGGCCAGCTGCGCCACTGTTTGCCGTAGATCGGTCCCAGCTCCCCGCGGTCGTCCGCCCACTCGTCCCAGATCGTCACCTTGTGGTCGTTGAGGTACTTGATGTTCGTCGCGCCCTGCAGGAACCACAGCAGCTCGTGGATGATCGACCGCAGGTGCAGCTTCTTGGTGGTGATGCAGGGAAAGCCCGCCGACAGATCGAACCGCATCTGGTGACCGAAGACCGACAGCGTGCCCGTCCCGGTCCGGTCGTGCTTCTCAGCCCCCTCGTCGAGGATGCGCTGCATGAGATCGAGGTACTGTTGCATAACTTTAGAGTGTTTCCACGGTGATGTTGGTGTTGGTGTAGACACAGATCTCGCCGGCGATGCGCAGGCCCTCGCGGACGATCTGCTCAGCGGATAGATCGGAGTTGTCGATCAGCGCCCGCGCCGCGGCGGTGGCGTAAGGCCCGCCCGACCCGATCGCGATGACGCCGTCGGTCGGCTCGATCACGTCGCCCTGGCCGGACACCAGCAGCGTCGCCTGCGCGTCGGCCACCGCCAGCAGCGACCCCAGCCGCCGCAGCATCCGGTCCGTCCGCCACAGCTTGGCCATCTCGATCGCCGCGCGTTTCACGTTGCCCGGCGATTCCTTGAGCTTGGCCTCGAAGTGTTCCATCAGCGCAAACGCGTCGGCGGCGCTGCCGGCGAAACCCACCAGCACGCCGTGACCCGATGCCGCTTCCAGTCGGCGGATCTTCACCGCGTCGGCCTTGGCGATCGTGTCGCCCATCGAGACCTGCCCGTCGCCGCCCAGCGCCACCCGGCCGTCACGCCGGACCGAGAGAATCGTTGTCGATCGAATCTTCATGCCATCAATCTTACCGGCACACGTCACAGATAAAAAACCAATCACCGATTCCCACGCCCGCGGTCTCCGCTAAACTGTCGCCATGGACCTGCAAACGATACTGACCGACGACCGAACCCGCCGCGAGCTGTTCCCCGTGACCGATTCGTGCGTCTTCATGGCCCACGCCGGCGTCTGCCCGCTGCCCGCGCCCGCCGCCGCCGCTATGCGCCGCTTCGTCGAGCTCGGCACGCAAGGCCACCAGGAACAACCCGAGGTCTGGGACAGCATCAAGCGCGCCCGCCAGCTCGCCGCGCAGCTCATCGGCGCCGATCAACAGGAGATCGCGCTGGTCGGGCCGACCAGCCTCGGCCTGAACCTCGTGGCACACGGCGTCGACTGGAACCAAGGCGACGAGGTCGTCTACTGCAGCGACGACTACCCCGCCAACGTGTACGCCTGGATGGAACTGGAAAAGCGCGGCGTCAAACCCGTGGCGATCCGTCCCGAACAGATGGGCATCGTCACGTGGGACCTGATCGAGCCGGCCCTGACCGACAAGACCAGGATGGTCACGCTCGCGTCGTGCGGTTTCATCAGCGGCTACCAGCTCGACATCGACGACATCGGCCGCCGCCTCCACGAGCGCGGCATCCTCTTCTGTGTCGACGCCATCCAGACACTCGGCATGCACCCGCTATCCGTCCAGCACGTCGACTTCCTCGCCGCCGACTCGCACAAGTGGATGCTCGGGCCGACGGCCGCGGGCATCTTCTACGTCGCACGCGAGCTGCACAACACGCTCCGCCCCGCCATCCTCGGCGCGTGGAACGTGGTCAGCCCCGGCTTCATCGCTCAGGACAAGATCGACTTCTACCCCGGCGCACGACAGTACGAGTCCGGCTGCCTCAACGGCGCGGGCATCAGCGGCATGGCGGCCTCGCTGAAACTGCTGCTGGACATCGGCGTCGACGCCATCTCCAAACGCCTGCTCCAGCTTCGCAAACACACGATCGAGCGCATGGGCGAGCTGGACTACGAGGTCCTGATCGAATTGGACGACGACCACGCCTGCGCCATCATCACCTTTACCCATCCGTCGCGCGACCTCAAGGCCGACTTTGACTACCTCGAAGCCAACCGCGTCATCGCCAGTCAGCGACACGACCGCGACATGACCCCCGTCCTCCGACTCAGCCCGCACCTGTACAACACCGAACAGGAAGTCGATCGCGTCGTCGAACTGCTGGCCAAGATGTAAACGTGGACGCTACGGCTTGCTGGAAGTCTGAATCGACACGTGTCGGTCGGTATCGATCACCACTTCCACGCCGGTCATGCCCAGCCCTGAAACGATGTCGCGCAGCTCGTCGGGCGTGAACGCCGCAGCCAAAGACTGTCGCAACAGCTGCTGACCCATCGGTGACTCGTCACCGGCGTGCTCCCGCACCAGCGCCTCCAGCGTCGCCTCGTCGGCCGGCCGAAACAGGTCGCGGATCAGCAGCGTCCCGCCGGCGGCCAGCACACGCCACGCCTCTGACAAGAACGGCCGCGGATCGGGGATGTGGTGGAGAATCGTGTTGGAAAAGACCGTGTTGAACTCACCGTCTTCAAACGGCATCGCGCAGGCGTCGGCGATCTTGAACATGACCCGACCCGCGTTGTGGCTCGTGGCCCGGCGGCGCATCGCGTTGTCGATCATCGCTTGCGAGAGGTCGATGCCCACGCAGATGAGCTTGGTATCCCGGTCGGCCAGGTCCAGCGGGATCGCGCCGTTGCCCGTACCGATGTCCAGGCAGTATCCGCCCCCGCCCAGTTCCATCAGGCGATCAAGGAACGCGGTGTTGACCTGTGAAAAATCCATCGCGTCGTACGCGGCGGCTTCCTCGCGGTCGTCCATCACCTGCGGCTCGGGGATGCGCTCCATACCGCGCAGCATAGCCCCGCTGCGAATCGGCGTCGAACGGCTCAACCCATCGCCGCAAACAGCAGGTACCCGGCGATCACCGCCCGCATCGACCACGCCGCGGTCCGCACCCAGTTGGTGCGCACCAGTTGTCGGATCAGTTGCGGGTCGTAGCCGCGCGCCAGTCGGCCGTGCATCGGGCCCTGACCGGTCGCGGTGGAGACCCAGATCACGATCAGCAGCGCCACGCCCAGCCAACTCGCCGCCTTTGCGCCCGGCTCCAAAGGCAGCAGCACCAGCCACGCCCCCGTCACCAGCTCAGCCAGCATGGCCGGCCCGACGATCCAGGAGATGCGGTGCATGTGCGCCGCTTCGTACTCTGTGAAACGGTCCGGGCTGACCCGCAGCATCAGTGGATAGTGCACCAGTTGGACCAGCCAGATCAGGCCGGTCATGAAACACGTGACCGCCGCGTGGGCGATCAAGAGCAACGCCAGCGTATCGTTCATGGCTGTGTGAGATTCAGGCGGCTTCGGTGTCGTTCTGACCGTTGGGCGGCTTGATCTGCGAGATGAACACGCGGATCAGCGATTGACGATCGGCCGTCGGTTCGCAGCGCAGGTCCTTCCAGAACGCGTGCACCATCGACCACCAGAAGGGCGGCCGACCGATGCGGGCCTCAGCCGAGATCGAAGCCGCGTCCCCGGTCGAGCCGGACTGGAACACGTTGACGTACAACTCCGCCCACTGGTGCAGTTCTTCTTCGTCCAGCGTCTTGAGGTACGACTTCCAGATGTGGTCCCAGGTGCCGTCTCCCTGCCACTGGCGGAGGCGGCGCTGGCACGTGCGCGGCGAAGGATTGTTGGCCGGCAGGTCCTGCCAGCGTGCCCGATGTTTCATCACCCACAACACCGCCGAGAGGATCTCGCGATTGTCGGTGGGGCGGCGGCCCACGGCGTAGGCCCTGCCCAAGTCCGGGAGTTGCTTAATGACTGCCCATTGTGCATTGGATAACAGCATGGCTAACTTCTTCGCCGGCATCGACGCGTAAAGGGTTCTCTCAACGGGTTGAGCAAAAACCGTACCCGTCAAAACGGATTTGCCCTCAGTGGCGTTAAACATGCTGGTTTTCTTCTTGGCCTTGGTCATGACGGTTCTGCTCCTCGAACGAGATCCTTATGCCTGAGTGCCTTCAAACACAAACGTTCAAAACGTTCGCAGAATAATATGAAATAGACCTCGTTCAAGGCAAACGAAAATGACAAATGCAGAATAATATTTTTATAAATCAATAATGTGCAATATATTACTAAAATTATATTTCGGATAGCCCCTTCTGGGGATGCAACGTATAATCATTCATAACGATTCTGGAGAGGTGGTTTTGAGAACCCTGATGAGCCCTAAAGAATTGGCCGAGGCAATCGGCGCCAGTGAGTCCAGCCTGAAGCGCTGGATCGACAACGGCCGACTCACCGCCACACGCACCGCCGGCGGCCACCGCAGAATCGATCGCTCCGAAGCCCTCCGATTCATTCGGGAATCCAACCACACCGTCGTCCGCCCCGAACGGCTCGGCCTGCCCGACGCCGTGAAGCAGGCCCACTGCGACCTGGAAATCATCACCCGGCGTCTGTCCAACGCCCTTGTCCAGGCCGATGCGGCGTTGGCTGAGGGTCTGGTCACAAGCGCGTATCTCAATGGCCAGTCGCTGTCGGCAATCTTCGACGGCCCGTTCCGCCGGGCCATGGCTGAGATCGGCGAGCAATGGCGCTGCGAAAACAACGGCGTCCTCATCGAGCACCGGGCCACCACGATCGCCATTCAAATCGTCAATCGCCTGCGTGCCATGCTGCCCCCTCCGCTCGATTCCGCCCCCGTCGTCGTGGGGGGGGGCCGACCGGGCGATCCGTACCTGCTGCCGACGATGATGGCATCGGTCGCGCTGACCGAGATCGGGTTGCACGCGGTCAACCTCGGCCCCGACACACCGATCGAGGTGCTCTGTCAGGCTATAGAACAACATGACGCTTCGATGATGTGGATCAGCGCCACCGCTGAGGTCGACACCGGGCGTTTAGCCGAAGAGATCCAGCAACTCATCGCGGCGACTGCCGGGTTCGGCGTGAGCGTCGTGGTGGGGGGGCAAGCGGCCTTCCGTGGGATCGAATCGGTCGATCCGCGCGTGGCGCACGTCGATACGATGGGTGAGCTGGTGGGATTCGCTCGCGGCGCCCTACAAACGCAGGTGTAATCGTTAAACTAATCTCTGTGCGACCCGTCACGCCAAGCGATATGCTTTAGATGTGATGTCGCAGCCGACCAGGTGGCCAACGTGAGCGATCCGTTTCAAGAGCAAGACCTTTCGGGGTTGCGTAAGGACTACACGCAGGAGTCGCTGACCGAGGCGGCCGCGGGTGACGACCCGATGGCGCTGTTCGATCGCTGGTTCCGTTTGGCCGAGCAACACAACGCCGGCGCGTGGTACGAGCCCAACGTCGTGTCCCTGGCAACGGTTGCGCCCGGCAGCGTCCCTTCGGTGCGCATCGTGCTGCTCAAGGCGTACGACCGGGACGGCCTGACCTTCTTCACCAGTTACACCGGTCGCAAGGCGCGCGAGATGGAGACGAACCCCAACGTCGCGATGCTGATGCACTGGGCGCCGCTCGAACGGCAGGTGCGCATCGTGGGTCTGGCTGAGAAGGTCGATGCCGAAACCAGCGCCGCCTACTTCGCCACGCGCCCGCGCGGCAGCCAGCTCGGCGCGGTCGCGTCAGCCCAGAGCGAAATCGTGACGCGCCAGCAGTTGCAACAGGCCTTCGCCGACGCCGAGGCGCGCTACGAAGGTCGCGACATCCCCTGCCCATCGAACTGGGGCGGGTATCGTGTGCGACCGGTGGAGATGGAGTTCTGGCAGGGCCAGCCCAACCGCATGCACGACCGCATCCAGTTCATCCGAGACGTCGGCGATACCTGGCAACGCCAGCGCCTCGCGCCGTAAACAATCACTTCATTGACCGCTGTCAGGTTTCCGCGGCTTCCGGCTTCGGCTGCGGCACCTGTTCTTCGGGGCCGCCGCTCTCGGGGATCGGTACGAACTCCGAAGACGGTTGCCCGCGTTCGCCCTCTTCGGCTTCGGTGTACTCCGGCTTGGGCGAGTGATCGCCGGGATCGAACCACTCTTCAGCGCCCCGCGTGCCCAGGAACAGGCGGCGCAGGTCCTCGAGGATCATGTAGCACGACGGCACGATGATGAGCGTGATGGCCGTGGCGAACAGCACGCCGAAGCCCAGCGAGACGGCCATGGGGATCAGGAACTGCGCCTGGATGGAGCGTTCGAGGATCATCGGCAGCAGACCGAAGAAGGTGGTCAGCGTGGTCAGGAGGATGGGGCGGAAGCGGCGCGTGCCGGACTGCTCGAGCGTCTCGTCCAGCGGATCGCCGGCGGCGCGCTTCGCGTTGATCAGGTTGATCATGATCAGCGAGTCGTTGACGACCACGCCGGTCAGCGCCACGATGCCGAACATCGACATGAAGCTCAGCGGCAGCCCGCCCGACATCGCCTCGTAGAACCCGCCCCACAGCCCCTGCTCGTTGATCAGCGTCCAGAGGTTGCCCGACACGCCGCTCTTGGCCACGCCCATGATCATGTGACCAAACACCGCGCCGACAAGGCCGAACGGGATGGCGAGCATGATGATGACCGGCTGAACGTACGAGCGGAACTGGATGGCCAGCAGGAAGTAGATCGCGAACAGCGCGAAGATGAAGTTGGTCTTCAGCGAGCCCATCGCGTCGTTGCGCTCCTTCTGCTCGCCCTCCATGTCCCAGGCCAGGCCGGGGTAGCGTGCGATCAGTTCCGGCAGCACGGTTTCTTTGAGTTCCTTGTTGATGGCTTCCGCGTTGGCCACCGCCTTGTCGATGTCGGCCAGCACCTGCACGGTGCGCGCCTGATCGGTACGGTAGATCACGGCGAAGTCACGCCCGTAGCGGACCTGCACCACGTCCAGCAGCGGCACCTCGGCGCCGTCGGCCAGGCGGATGCGCATGTCCTCGAGCGTGGCCGCCGAGCGACGCTCGGCCTCGGTGTAGCGGACCATCACCTTGATCTCGTCGCGCTCGCGCTGGATGCGCTGCGCTTCCTCGCCGTAGAACGCCTGGCGGAGCTGTCGTGCCACGTCCACCTTGCGCACGCCCAGCGCCTCGCCCAGCGGGGTCAGACCGATGATCTCGATCTGGCGTTTGCCGACGACGTAGTTGTCGGTGATGTCGGTCACACCGTCGTAAGCGGCTAGCGTCTCGGTCATGTCTTCGACGGCGGCGAGCAGTTGATCCTGGTCGCGGTGCGCCAACTCGACGCTGATCGGATCGGAGCTCATGAACTTGGCGGTAAACTCCAGGCTTGTCGCGCCGGGCACCTCACCGACGATCTCGCGCCAGCGGTTGACCATCTTCTCCGCGGAGATGCCGCCGCGCCGCTCGCCCTGGAGCAGCTCGACGTTGACCTCGGCCAGGTGTCCGCCGGACCGGTCTTCGGGTGTGCCGCCGCCGCGGCTGGACATCTCGCCGGTCATCGGTTGTGAACCGACAATGGTTGTGGTGTGTTTGAACAGCGGCTCGGCCCCTTCGGGACGACCCGCTTCGAACTCGATGCGCACGTCATCTGCCGCGTCTTCGAATCGCTTGACGATCTGCATCGTCTGCTCGACGGGTGTGCCGGGCGGCATCGTCAGCGCCACCAGCATGTTGTCGGCCTCGACCGACGGGAAAAACTCGGTGCGCAGGTGGCCGCCGGCCATGACGCCACCGGTGATCATCAGCAGCGCGAAGCCGATCGCGAGCGTGACGTAGCGGTGCCGGATCGCCTTGATCAGCGTGGGCCTGTACCAGTGCTCGATCATCCAGTTCAGCACGTGGCGCAGCTTCGCCTGGAAACGACCGATCGGGCCGTGGTGTTCGACCAAACGCCCGCCGGACAGGTGGCTGGGCAGCACGACGAACGCCTCGATCAACGAGATGAGCAGCACGCTGATCACGACGACCGGCACGGCGCGCAGGATCTGGAACCACGTGCCCTCGCCCTGCATCAGGGGCATGAAGGCGACGATCGTCGTGGCGATCGCCATCGTGACCGGGCCGAACATTTCGCGCACGCCGCGGATCGCCGCGGCCAGGCCGGACATCTTGCCCGATTGTCGATAGTTGAAGATGTTCTCACCGACCACGATCGCGTCGTCCACCACGATACCCAGCACGACAATGAACGCGAACAGCGAGATCATGTTCAGCGACATGTCGAACATCGGCAGGAGGATGAACGCGCCCAGGAACGACATGGGAATGCCCAGCATCGTCCAGAACGCCAGACGCAGATCGAGGAAGCAGGCCAGCACCAGGAACACCAGCAGCAGGCCGATCGCGCCGTTGCGCAGCAGCAGGTTGATACGTCCCTTCAGCAGCTCGGAGTTGTCGAGCATGACGGTCATGCCGATGCCCTCGGGCAGCTGCTCGTTGAGCGCCGCGACGTATCGGCGAACGGCGCGCGCCACCTCGAGCGTGTCTTGTTCACCCACGCGGTAGACGCTGACGGCGATGGCGGGCTTGCCGTCGAACTTGTACGCCTCGTCGGTCTCGGCGAAGCCGTCGATCACGGTGGCCACTTCGTTCAACGTCAGGTTCGTGCCGTCGGGATTCGTCATCACGACGACCTGTTCGAAGTCTTCGGCGGTGTAGTACTGGCCCTTGGTGCGCACGAGCATGTGCCCGCCTTCGGCGCGGACCGTGCCGGCCGAGAGGTCCAATGAGCTGCGTCGCACGGCGGCGGCGACGTCGTCAAACGTCAGGTCGTGGCGGCGCAGCGTGTCTTCGGAAACCTCGATGGAGATCTCGTAGGGCGGCAGGCCGCTGATCGTGACCGTGCTGATGCCCTTGGGTGCGCGGATCGTTCCCAGCGCCTTCTCCCACCACGGCGCCACGTCGCCGATGATCTGCTCGGCTCGGCCCGTCGTCAGGTCGTCGCGCACGCGCTCGGCCAGTTCCTTGAGCGCACGATCAGAGGTCTCGCCGTGGATCGCAACGAGAAGCACCTGCGTCCGGTTGGTCGCCTGGGCCACGACCGGCTCCTCGGCTTCCTCCGGGAACGTCGTGATGCGATCGACCACCTGATTCACATCGTCCCGCGCCTCGTCCATGTCGGCGTAGCGCTCGAACTCGATCATCACCGTGCCGATGCTCTCGGCGGCGATGGACTTCACCTGACGGACGTAGTCCACCTCGCGCACGGATTCCTCGACGGTCTGGATGATGCCGGTCTCCACCTCTTCGGGCGTCGCGCCGGGGTAGGGCACGGAGACCGTGACCCAGTTGATGTCGAGCTCGGGAAAGAACTCGAGCTTGATGCGCGCCAGCGACAGCAGGCCCGCGGTGATCACGAAGATCATCACGAGGTTGGCGGCCACGTGGTTCGAGGCGAACCACGCCAGCGCACCGCGACGCAGACTGCGGGGGAGTTTCTCGTTACTCATCGCACGCCTTCCTGAGCAGCGACGGCGGTGTCAACCGCCTGTTCGGTGGCTTGGAAACGAATGGTCATGCCCTCGGTGTGTGCGTCGATCGGGCTGATGATCACACGCTCGTCGGGTTCGAGGCCGGTGGTGATCCACAGCGACTCGCGGTCGGTGTGCGTCACACTCACACTACGGTAGTTCAGTTTGCCTTCGTTGTAGATCCAGATCGTGTCGCCGTCGTGCAGCGCCCGACGGGGGAGGCGGATCACGTTGTCGACCGTGCGACCGGTCAGGTCGACCTCGACGAACATGCCGGGCACGAGCGGGGGCAGGTCGGCGTTGTCTTCGCGTTTGACCTCGATGATGAGGTCGGTCATGCGCGAACGCGCGTCGACCTCGCCGGCGGTCCGCACGGCGCGGCCGATCCACGTGTGCGTGTTGCCGTTGACCGATCCGGTGACCCGGACCGTCATCGCCGGACCGTTGGGATCGAGCGACAACCAGCGAAGCTGGCGTTGTTCGAGCGGCACGGTGATCTTCGCTTCGTCCGATCCGTACACGTGCGCTAGCGTCATGCCGGTCGAGACGAACTGACCGATGTCGACGCTCTCGCTGAGCACACGGCCGTTGAAGGGTGCGGCGACCTCGGTGCGTGCCAGGTCCAGCTCGGCGTCGGCGAGGGTGGTGAAGGCGGACTTGACCATGGCCTCGGCGCTGGCCAGTTGAGCCTTGGCGCTGGCTACGGCCGCGCGGGCGGCGTTGACCTGCGGCGTGCGCGCCACCAGCGGCGGGGGCGTCGTGCCGGGGTTGAGCTGGTTCCACTCCTCGATGCTGATCGCGGCCTCGGCCTCTTCCTGTTGCAGCGCGGTCTCGGCCGTGGCGATCTGCGCCCTGGCCTGGCCGACGGCGCTGTGGGCCTGGTCCACGCCGGCCTTGGCGCGGGCGACGGCAAGCTCGTAGTCGCTGGCGTCGATCGTGACCAGCACGTCACCGGTACGGAACGTGCCGCCGACCGTCATCGACGGGTGCACGGCCGTCACCTTGCCCGAGACCTCGGGGACCAGGTTGATCTGCACGCGCGGCACGACCTGGCCGTTGGTGTGGATCATGACCGGCAGCGACTCGGTGCGCGTGAGCACGGTCTCGACCAGCGGGCCTTCGCGGCTCACGTCCTTCTGCTCGGGCTGACGCTTCAGCTCTTTCAGGGCGTAGTTGATGCTTACTCCTGCGCCAACTATGGCGGCACAACCCACAATGGTGAGGACGATGGGGGCGGTCTTGTTCGTAGACTTGGGTTTCTCGTTGGACATCATGACTCCTCCGGCGCGATCGCGACCGGTGATGGGCTCGGGCTCGTCCAGTCGCCGCCCAGGGCGAGGTAAAGATCGATGCGGGTGTTCCAAAGGTTCTGCTGCTCCTGGAGCAGGGCGATCTCGGCGTTCTGTCTGCGTCGTTCGGTTTCCAGCACGGTCAGCAGCACGTCGACGCCGCGCTCGTAGCGTTGGCGCGCCAGGCGTTCGGCCTCGCGAGCCTCGTGGGTTTGTGCGTCACGGTGGGTGTGGGCTTCACGGGCGGCTTGTTCGCGGGCGATGGAGTTTTCCACGTCCGCCATCGCTTCGAGCACGACCTGTGCGTACGCCGCGGCGGATGCGCGGACGCGCGCCTCGCTGGCGTCGACCTGCGCCCGCAGCGTGCCGCCGGCCCAGACCCGCCACACCGCGCCGCTGGCCAGCGACCACACCAGCGAATCAGAATCGAACAGGTCCTCGGCGCGATCGCCGCGCCAGCCACCGGATGCGCTGAGCGTGATGTCGGGGTAGAGGTCGGCCATCGCCACGTCGACCGCGGCTTCGTTGGCGTAGTAGACAAACTCCGCCGCCTTCAGGTCGGGCCGACGATCCAGCAGCGCCAGCGGCAGACCCACGCCGGGCCTCTCGAGCGGCGGAAGTTCCGCCAGGGTGTCGCCGGGATCGTCGATCGTGCCGGGCATGCGTCCGGTCAGCACGGCCAGCGCGTTTTGCGCGGTGGTGAGCTGGTACTCGATCTCGGGCACGACGGCGCGACTGGCCAACACGTTCTCACGCGCCAGCCGCAGTTCCACGGCGTTGGCGATGCCGCGCTCGTATCGGCGTTCGGTGATCTGTTGGGTACGCTCGAAGCTGGCGGTGTTAGCGC
>JANQJT010000343.1 GCA_028281485.1 Phycisphaeraceae bacterium | reverse complement strand
GTCCGGGCCGATCCTTGACGTACGTGATCAGCGCCTCGAGCTGGTTGCGGTCGGCTTGCGTCTCGTCGGCCACGATCGCGCACAGCGTCTTGACGACGTCGATGTTCTTCATCTCGTTGTGGCCGCCGATGTTGTACGTCTCGCCGAGCTCGCCGCGCTCGATCACGGTCCAGATCGCCTCGCAGTGATCGGTGACGTAGAGCCAGTCGCGCACGTTTTCGCCCTTGCCGTAGATCGGCAGGGTCTTGCGTTCGAGGGCGTTGAGGATGACAAGCGGGATGAGTTTTTCGGGGAAGTGGTAGGGGCCGTAGTTGTTGGAGCAGTTGGTGATGACCACGGGCAGGCCGTAGGTGTGACACCAGGCGGAGACGAGGTGATCGCTGGCGGCCTTCGAGGCCGAGTAGGGGCTGCGGGGATCGTAGGGCGTCGTTTCGAGGAAGAAGCCTTCGTCGCCCAGTGAGCCGTACACCTCGTCGGTGGAGATGTGGTGGAAGCGGAAGGCCTGTCGGGCGTCGTCATCGAGTTGGTCGAGATAGCCACGTGCCGCTTCGAGGAGGCTGAAGGTTCCGAAGATGTTGGTGTCGACGAAGACGGCGGCGCCGTCGATGCTGCGGTCGACGTGAGACTCGGCGGCGAGGTGCATGACCGCGTCGGGCTTGAACTGGCCAAAGGCTTGTCGCATGGCGGGGCGGTCGCAGATGTCGGCCTGAAGGAAGCGGTAACGGGGCGAGTCGGCGACGGACTTGAGCGACTCGAGATTGCCCGCGTAGGTCAGCTTGTCGATACACAGCACGTTGGCTTCGGTGTTTTCGATCAGGTGCCTGACGACCGCGGACCCGATGAATCCGGCGCCTCCCGTGACGATGATGTTTTGTAGCGGTGGCATGTGTCTGTTAATCCCTTTGAAACAAAGCGATTGTTCGTGTGCGAACGATACGTGTGTCGATCCGGTTGAGTTCTTTGAGGATCGGTTAAACGTCAGGGCCGATCGCTGGGCGATTAGCCCAACTGCTTGGCGATGATCTGTGCGATGCGCTGTGCGGCCTGGCCGTCCCACATCTCGGGGGTCTGCGGATCGTAGCCGTTGCCGTCGGTCGCTTTGCGGTAGGCGGCGAGGATCTTGCCGGTATCGGTACCGACCAGCTGGTTGGCGCCGACTTCGATCGTGATCGGGCGTTCGGTGTTCTCACGCATGGTGATGCAGGGGACCTTGAGGATGGTGGTTTCTTCCTGGATGCCACCGGAGTCGGTCATCACCAGCTTGGATTCGCTCATGAGCTTGAGGAAGTCGAGGTAGCCAACGGGCTCGATGAGGCGGAGGTTGGTCATGGCTTCGACGCGATCGGCCAGACCGAGCTTGGCGAGGTTGTTGCGTGTGCGGGGGTGGATGGGGAAGACGACGGTGAGGTCTTTTTGGACTTCTTCGATTGCGTCGAGGATGCGACCGAAGACGGCGGGGTCGTCGACGTTGCTGGGCCGGTGCATGGTCAGCGCCGCGTAGGTGCGGGGTTTGAGGCCGAGTTCGCTCAGGATGTCGGATTCGTCGGCCTTGGCCTTGTTCTTGAGGAGGGTGTCGATCATGACGTTGCCGACGAGGTGGACGCGTTCGTCGTCGACGCCCTCGTTGCGGAGGTTTTCGACGCCGGACTTCTCGGTGATGAACAGCATGTCGCTGATGGCGTCGGTGAGGACGCGGTTGACCTCTTCGGGCATCTCGCGGTCGAAGCTGCGCAGGCCGGCTTCGACGTGGATGAGCTTGATGCCGAGCTTCACGGCGACCAGGCCGCAGGCGATGGTGCTGTTGACGTCACCGACGACGAGCACGGCGTCGGGCTTGTGCTCGACGCAGATCGGCTCGAATCGTTTCATGATCTCGGCGGTCATGACCGCGTGGGTGGCGGAGCCGACCTCGAGGTTGATGTCGGGTTCGGGGATGCCGAGCTGGCGGAAGAACAGGTCGCTCATCTTCTCGTCGTAGTGCTGGCCGGTGTGCACGAGCATCGGTTCGATGTCGGGGTGGGCGGCGAAGGCCTCCATGAGGGGGGCGATCTTCATGAAGTTGGGGCGGGCGCCGGCGACGCTGATGATTTTCATTTCTCGTTTCCTCGCGGGTCTTCGCGTGAGCCTTGCGGCTTGGGTTTCGGTTTGTCGTGCGGTTCAGCCGGCGGGCGTGCCGGTCAGGACCTTTCGGTACCACTCGACGGTGGTGTTCAGGCCGGTGTCGAAATCGACGAGCGGTTCGTAGCCGATGGTTTTGTTGGCCTTGTTGATGTTGGCAGTGCTCATGCGGACGTCGCCGGCGCGGGCCTCGGCGTAGGTCGGACGCAGGTCCTGTCGGCCGAGTTGGGCGGCGATCTTCTCGTAGAGTTCGTTGATGGAGATGCTGTAGGCGCAGGCGGTGTTGAAGACCTCTCCCTCGAGGGGCTTGTCGCATCGTGCGGCCAGGAGGTTGGCCTGGACGGCGTTGTGGACGTAGGTGAAGTCGCGGCACTGCTCGCCGTCGCCGTAGATGGTGGGGGCCTGGTTGTTGAGCAG
This sequence comes from Phycisphaeraceae bacterium, assembly GCA_028281485.1. Taxonomy (GTDB): domain Bacteria; phylum Planctomycetota; class Phycisphaerae; order Phycisphaerales; family Zrk34; genus JANQHD01. The sequence continues at coordinate 8,616 of JANQJT010000343.1, read as the reverse complement.
GGCGGTGGCGAAGGCGGCGATGACGGCGGCGTAGGAGCTGTTGGCGTTTTGGCGGGGGCCGAAGATGTTGAAGTAGCGTGTGACGGCGGTGTCGATGCCGTAGCTGAGGCTCCAGGCGCGCATCATGTGTTCGCCGGCGAGCTTGGCGGCGGCGTAGGGGCTGCGCGGCAGGACGGGCATGTCCTCGAGCTTGGGCCCGTCGTCGGGCGGGTCGCCGTAGGCGCTGCTGGAGCCGGCGTAGATGACGCGTTGGACGCCGGCCTGTCGCGCGGCTTCGAGGACGTTGACGGTGCCGTTGGTGTTGACCTGGTTGTACTGGACGGGCATCTCGACGCTCTCGGGCACGGAGCCGAGCGCGGCTTCGTGGAAGACGTATCGGCAGCCGGCGGTGCAGTCGGCGAGGGTGTCGGTGTCGAGGATCGATCCGGTGACGGTGCGGACGCTGTCGTCGAAGCCGTCGAGGTTGTTCCATTCGCCGCCGGACAGGTCGTCGAGTGCGACGACTTCGGCGCCGAGGGAGACGAGGGCCTCGATGATGTGCGAGCCGATGAAACCGGCGCCGCCGGTGACGAGGCATCGTGCGCCGCGGAAGTGATCCCCGTGATGTGCGTTCCAATCCATGATGATGCGAAACTCCGTCCTATCGATTGCCCGTTGCGCGAGGCGGGGGTCTTTCTTAGCCGAGCGACTCGGGGCGGGGGGGCATGCCGGCCAGCCATTTCTCGTGCAGTCGGCTGCCGGGCTTGAGCACGGCCAGCGCGGTCAGCAGGACGATCTTCGTGTCGAGGATGAAGGTCTGGTTGTCCTGGTACCACAGCTCGAGGCGTCCCTTGTAGGGTGCGATGTCTTCGCGGTAGACGTCGGCGGGGGGCTTGTTGGCGCGTTCGGTGATGGACTCCTCGTCGCGGAAGACGATGGAGCCGACGCCCGTGAGGCCGGGCTTCATGTTGACGATCTTTTCCTGAATCTCGGAGGAGTAGTAGTTGAAGCTCTTGGGCATGAGCGGTCGCCAGCCGACGACGGACATGTTGCCGATGAGGATGTTGATGATCTGGGGGACCTCGTTGAGCTTGGCCTTGCGGAGGACCTTGCCGACGGGCAGGACGCGGGGGTCGTTGCGGAGGGTGATGTCCTTGTTGCCGACGTGCTCGGCGTTGGAGACCATCGTGACGAACTTGAAGACCTTGAACCGCTTGCCGTGTTGGCCGACGCGTTCCTGGAGGAACCAGACCTTGTGTTCGCCGGTGCACTTGAGCACGATCATGATGATCAGCAGGGGCACGGCCAGGAGCGTGAGCCAGAACAGGGCGAAGAGGATGTCGAAGAGGCGTTTGATCATGTTTACATCTTCTGGTCGAGGTACTTGCCGGTTTCCATGTGCTCGAAGTTCTCGAGTGTGCGGTTGAACAGGTCGACGAGGGGTTGCTTGTCCCATGCGCCGGCGTTGCGGAGTTCGGCGATGGTGCGCTCGAAGTCCTCGAGGGTGGCGTGGTCCCAGCCGACGTCGTTCTTGACGATGCCGAGGTCGGCGAAGCGTTCCCAGTCGACGGACTCGGTGTCGGTGTAGAACTCCTCGAAGTCTTTTTCGCCGGTGGTGTCGCTGGGGAAGAAGAAGCAGGGCCACTTCTTCTGGGCGGCCAGCTCGTCGACGCGGTCGCGCGCCTCGTCTTCGGTGTCGCACTCGACGGCCTCGAAGCCGATCGAATCGAGGTAGCGCACGGCGATCTCGCTGAAGCGGATGAGGTGGAGCTTGTCGGAGAGCTTGGGGAAGAAGATGTCGCGGCTGGCGCCGAAGCAGGTGGACAGGAGGCAGAGGATGGCGCCCTCGGCGTCGGAGACGAAGTAGCGTCTCACGTCGTTGGGGGCGGCCAGCGGCTGGCGTTTGCGGATGCGGTGGGTCCAGGCGAAGGGCAGTGAGCCGTCGGAGAAGGCGACGTTGGCGAAGCGTGCGCTGGAGACGGCGATCTGCTCGGCGCGACGCATGAGGAACATCTCCATGATGCGTTTGGATGCGCCCATCATGTTGACGGGGTTGGAGGCCTTGTCGGTGGAGACGCAGAAGTATTTCTTTGCGCCGCACTCGGCGGCGTAGGCGGCGGTGCGGTCGGTGTTGAAGATGTTCACGTCGATCATGCGCATCAGCGTGAAGGGGTCCTTTTCGCTGCGGACGTGCTTGAGGGCGGAGAAGTTGAGCACGTAGTCGTAGGGCCCGTGGGCGCGGGTCATCGCGTCGAACTCGGGCGTGCCGCAGTCGAGGGCGAAGGTGCGGAAGTCGCCGTCGATGTAACCCATGGAGCTTCGGATGTCGCGGACGACCTCGACGAGGTTGTTTTCGGAGATGTCGACGACGTGCAGGACGCGGGGGTTGCGAGCGAAGAGCTGTTTGACGACGGCGCTGCCGATCGAGCCGGCTCCGCCGATGACGAGGAAGCGGTGGTCGGCGACGATGCGGTCGAGTTCGGGGCCGTACCGGGCGAGGTCCTGTTCGAACAGTCCGCGTTCGCGTCCGATGATGGATAGCAGTTGGTCTTGCTGATTCATGGTTGCCTGCAGTGGGTTTGACGTGCGTTTTTCGGCACGGCTGAAACGTTGAAGGTGGATACTATAGCGATTTTGTCGGTCGGCTCGCCAAGGGCGGTCTTGGGAGATGGATTATCGGTCTGGCCGCCGTTTTTTAGTGCCAATCGGTTTTTTCGTTTCCTTTCCGATAGGTTTATCGAACAACTGAGGCGGCTGTATGAGCGGCATAAGGCCGGGAAATGCACGCGCATCTCCGTAAGGAATCCTTACGGCTGCGATCGGGGCGGGTTCGACCGCGCGGTGGGGTTTATCGGCCTAGAAAGATGTCCATCACGCGATCGCGGTCGGCCAGGTCTTCGAGGACGCGGTCTGCGCCGGCGGCGTTGAGTTGATCGACGTCGTATCGTCCGGTGGCGACGGCGAGGCAGCGGCAGCCGTTGGCGTGTGCGCATTCGATGTCGCGTGGGGTGTCGCCGATGACGGTGACGCGATCGGGGTGATTGGTTTGGGTCTGGTCCATGGCGAAGCGGACGAGTGCGGGGCGGTCGGGGCCGTCTTCGGCGCAGGCGATGATGTCGAAGCAGCCGGTGTCGATGCCGGCGGCGTTGAGTTTGATGTCAACGGCGCGGCGGTAATTGCCGGTGACGATGCCGGTGCGGATGTCGTCACGACGTGTCAGTTCGTCGAGCAGTTCGGTGATGCCGGGCATGAGGGTGACGTCTTCGCGTCGTTGGTTGAGCTCGTCGGTGAGGGCGTCAAAGTAGGCGCGTTGGTAGGCATCGTGGTGGGCTTGCCAGTCGGCGATCCGGTTGTGTTTGCAGAGGTCGGCGAAGATCTGCGGGTCGAGCGTGCCGACGGTGATCGGTCCCCACTGGAAGTTGGAGTCGAAGACCTGTTGGCAGGCGCGGAGGATGCATCGGCTGCCCGCGCCCCTGGTGATCATGAGGGTGCCGTCGATATCGAACAGGGCGAGTCGATCGGTCATGAGGGGCCGATGGGGGCTTTGCGTGTGCGGCCGACGGGCATGGACAGACCCGCCTCGCTGCGCGTGAGGAAGATGGCGTCGTCGTAACGGAGCATGACGAACTCGTTGGTCCAGTTGTCGTGTATCGCGGGGGGCACGCCCATGGCTTCCTGGATCATCCACTGGGTCATGGGGGCGCCGGCCTCGTGGGAGAGGGGGTAGCCGCCGCCGTAGCGGGGGTTGATCTCGATGACGTTGAGCTGGTCGGATTCTTCTTCGTAGAACATCTGGATGTTCATCACGCCCACGCCGCCGGGCAGGGCTTCGGCGACGCGTTTCGCGGTTTCCTGCAGCAGCTCGTGCCGGACGGTCATGCCCTTGTTGACCTCGCCGCCGCGCGTCTCGATGCGCAGTCGCGGCACGGCGCAGCGGCACTTGCCCCCGCGGTCGATGTAGACATCGACGGTGTACTCGCGGCCGCGTGCGAGCGACTGCACGATGAACTCGCGGTTTGCGGTGGCGAGCTTCAGTTCGGTCTCGTTGCGGACCATGGTTGCACCGATCGAGGAGCTGCCGCGCCGGGGCTTGACGAACAGGGGATAGGGCCAGTCGTCGGGGTTCTTCAAGACCTCTTCGGGCGTGGTCTGCTTGACGGTGGGGAAGCCCTCCTTGACCAGCCAGTTGTGCGTGTTGACCTTGTCGTTGCCGATCTGAATGGTCTGTTTCCTGGAGACCATGATGTAGGTGCCGATGGCGGCAAACTTGTCGAAGTGCCGGGCGTAGAACGGCAGGTCGGGGTCGATGGTGGGGACGATGATCTTGATGCTGAACTCCCGGCAGAGGCCCAGCAGTTCGTCGAGGCAGGCGGGGTCGGAGTAGTTGGGCACGATGCGGGAGATGTCGGCGTCGTGGTAGGCGGAGCTGTGCCGAGCGATGTCGGTGGCGATGACCTGGCCCTTGAGGCCGAGGTCGTGGATGGAGCGACGGAGCAGGCGGAGCAGGGCGACGCGTCGGCCGGCGGCCGACAGCATGATGTTGCAGGTGCGGTCGTCGTCGGCGGTGGCAATCGTGGGAGATGCGGGTGCGGGTTTGTCGTCCAGCGGTTTGGCGGGCACGCCCACGGCCTTGACGCCGTCGGCCAGGTCACGGACGACGACCGCGCCGGCGCCGACGACGACGTTGTCGCCGATCTCGACGGCCTGGATGACCGTGGCGCCGGTGCCGATGTGTGAGGACTTACCGATGCGGACGTTGCCGCTGAGTGTGACGCCGGGTGCGATGTGGGTGTGTGCGCCGATGACGCAGTCGTGGTCGATCGAGGATCGGGTGTTGATGAGCGTGTTTTCTTCGAGCGTGGCGTTGGTTTGCACGACGGCGCCGGCCATGACCTGTGCGCCGGAGCCGATGGTGACGTCCTGTGCGATGATGGCGCTGGGGTGGATGATGCGTGTGAAGTGGTAGCCGACTTCGCTGAATCGTTTGTAGACGTCGCGGCGTGCGGAGGGGATCTGGATCGAACCGACGCCGTTGACCAGGTGGATGGATTCGGGGTCGTGTTCGAGGACGAGCTCGTCGCCGCCGGCGACCTGGACGCCGCTGACGGTCTGGCCGTGGCGTTCGACGTTGAAGTCGGTGACGTAGAGGACTTCGCGGTCGAGCAGGCGGAGGACGTCGATGAGGACGCGCGCGTGCTCGCCGGCACCGATGACGATGATCGGTCTGGGGGGGGCGGCGTTGATGTCGCGGGCGCTGGGGTTCATGGCGTGTGCCTTAGAGTTCGACCAGTTGGGCGCTGCTGGGCACGTTGATCACGCGTCCGGCCATCTCCTCGGTGACGGACAGGTCGGCGCGCGGACAATCGGTAAACGTGTCGAGCCGGTGCATCGGCTGCCAAACGGGGCGGGATTGGAGCTTGGCGTTGTTCAGTGCGACGAGGACGGCGTCGCGCAGCTCGGCGTCGGCGCGGTCGAGCACGATGGCGTTCAGCCAGCAGTTGCACTCGGCGTGGTGGGGCCCGGTGAACATCGTTGCGCCGTCGACGGCTTCGAGGGCCCGGACGTAGCGGGCGTGGAGGCGGCGTTTGGCATCGATGAGGGTGTCGAGTCGCGCCAGCTCGGCGACGCCGAGCGCGGCGTTGAGGTTGGGCATGCGGTAGTTGTAGCCGACGCGGTCGTGGATGTACTCGTAGGGGTGGGGGAGCTTGGCGGTGGTGGTGATGTGCTTGGCCTGAGCGGCGAGGTCGGGATCGTCGGTGAGGATCATGCCGCCGCCGCCGGTGGTCATGATCTTGTTGCCGTTGTAGGAGAGGATGCCGAGTCGGCCGAAGGTGCCTGTGTGTTTGCCGTTGAAGGTGGATCCGAGCGATTCGGCGGCGTCTTCGACGAGGGGGGTGTTGTGTCGTTGGGCGAGATCGACGAGGCCGTCGAGATCGGCGGGGTGACCGAAGGTGTGCATGGGGACGATCGCGGCGATGCGTCGGCCGGTCTGTTTGTTGTAGCAGGCGCCGTCGCGTTGCTCGCCGATGTTGTCGAGGTGTTGGGCGAGCCGGGCGGGGTCGAGGCCGAGCGTGGCGGGATCGATGTCGGCGAAGTGGGGTGTGGCGTTGAGGTAAGAAACGGCGGCCGCGGTGGCGATGAAGGTGAGCGAGGGGATGATGACCTCGTCGTCGGGTCCGACGCCGGCCAGGAGCAGGGCGATGTGCAGGGCGGCGGTGCCGTTGACGGTGGCGACGGCGTGTGCGGCGCCGGTGTAGGCGGCGGTGTCCTGTTCGAACCGGGTGACGAACGCGCCGGCGGAGGAGACCCAGCCTGTGGTCACGCACTCAGTGACATTGGCCAGGGCCTGATCGGAGAACTCGGGGGCGTGGAGGGGGACGAGGCGCGGGGCGTCACCGACGACCTGGCCGACGGCTTTGACGATGGCGTCGGCGAGTTGGATTTGCGTGGATGCGGTCATGATGGGCGGCGTCTCAGTGTGCAGCGGTATCTTATCTTGGGGGTTAGGCCTGTCCAATAATCGGGTCGATGCGCGTGTGACTTGTGTGTTCAGTTGCGCAGGTGATGGTGCCGATAAGTTGTTGGAGACGAACTCGCATCGGGCCGATGCGTAAGCTCCGGTAAGGTTTCCATGAGTGTCGAATCATCACATCCATACGCCGGCGGGAGCCGATCGGATCGCCGGGTTCTGGTGTTTGTTTGGTTCGTTGTCTTTGCGGCGGCGATGACGCTGTACGCCGTGACCGCGGGGCGGACGATCCAGTGGCAGGACTCGGGGCTGACGACGCTGCGTATCGTCAAGGGCGAGGTGGGTAACGACCTGGGCCTGGCGCTGGTCCATCCGTTGTATCACTGGCTGGGCCGGGGGGCGACGGCGATCCTGCCGATCGAGCCGGCCTGGGCGGTGGCGCTGGTCAGCGCGCTGGGTGCGGCGATCGGCGTGGCCAACGTCTTTGGGTGCGTGCGCGCGATCACGGACCGGTCGGGGGGGGCGTTGCTGGCGGCGGGGTCGCTGATGGTGGCGCACACGTACTGGCAGCTTTCGGGCACGGCCGAGACGTACACGGTGACGGTGGCGTTGCTCACGGCGGAGCTGTGGTGCCTGGTGCTGTTTTGGAAACGCGGCGACGGGTGGTGGTGGGTGGGGGCCTGTCTGTTCAACGGGATCGGTTTGTCGAATCACAACCTGGCGTTGCTGACGATTCCGGTTTTGATGGTGTGCTGGTTCGGCAACTACCGGCGATTGAATCGGCCGTGGCGTCGGGCGATGCACGGGCTTGTGGTGTGGGTGGCCGGTGCGTCGCTGTACCTGGTGATGGTGTTGTGGGCGATGATCGACAGCGGGGACGTGATGGGGACGGTGCGTTCGGCGCTGTTCGGTCACGGTTACGCCGACGCGGTGTTGGGCGTGGCGCCGGGGTTGAAGCCGCTGATGATCAGCGGCGCGTTTACGCTGCTGAGTTTTCCGAACCTGACGCTGATCGCGCTGCTGGCAGGGTTGCTGGTGATGCGTGACGCGTGGCTGAGCCGGGGCACGGTGTGGACGCTGATCGCCGCGTGTGTCATCCACCTGTTGTTCGTGGTGCGTTACAACGTCGTGGATCAGCACACGTTCTTGCTGCCGACGTTTTCGATTGTGGCGATCATCGCGGGGCTGGGCTACGACCGGATGGTGCGCGGCAGGGGTGTGACGTGGTTGGCGTTGTCGTGGTTGATGCTGCTGGGCACGCCGGTGCTTTACTATTACGCGCCGCAGCTCGCGCGGGACGCGGGGGTGTTGGGTTCGTTGGAGCGGCACAAGCCGTACCGCGATGATTACCAGTACCTTTTCAATCCGTGGACTGTACAGGAGCTGTCGGCTGAGCGGATGAGTGACGAGGCCGTGGCGTTGGCTGGTCTGGATGGGGTGATCGTGGTGGAAGACCGCATGGCGTCTTTTGCGGTGCGATACAAGCTGGTGCTTGCGGGTCTGGATGATGAAAAGATGGTGGTGTCATCTGTAGGTGACACGCTGGTGAGCGAAGCGATCGAGTCGGGCCGCTGGGTTGTGTTGGTGCCGGCGAGCGTTGAGACGGAGCCCAAGCCGATCGGTGGCGCGGGGCAGTGGGAAGCGGCGGGTGAGTTGTATCGATGGAATCCGTACGGCGTCGGCCTTTGACGCTGAGGCGCGCAGTACCCACAATGCGCTTTAACGAACCATCGGAGCGTCAATCGTGGGCGACACTATTGTGGTAACGGGCGCGGCGGGCTTCATCGGCTCGCACCTGGGCGAGCGATTGATCGGCCTGGGCCATCGTGTCATCGGCATCGACAGCTTCTGCGACTTCTACCCGCGCCCCATCAAGCAGCGCAACCTCACCGAGCTTGAAAAGTCTGACGCGTTCGAGCTGGCGGAGATCGACATCCGCGATCGCGACGCGGTGTTGGGTCTGTTCGAGTCCCACAAGCCCGACGGCGTGATCCACCTGGCGGCGATGGCGGGCGTGCGACCGAGCATCGAGAACCCCGCGTACTACGCGCAGGTGAATCTCGACGGCACGGTGAACCTGCTCGACGGCGCGGTGGCGGCTAAGGTCTCGCGGTTTTGCTTCGCGTCCAGCTCCAGCGTCTACGGCAACAACGACAAGGTCCCCTTCG
>JANQJT010000340.1 GCA_028281485.1 Phycisphaeraceae bacterium | reverse complement strand
AAACCGATTGCCGCGCGCGATGTCGAACGTCTCGATCGTGTGCAGCAGGATGAGATTGCCCTCGCCGATCAGGTCTGTCAGGGCGTCGTTCTGCATCGGCGTGTGTGTGTCAAGGTGTCGCCGAGCCGTCGCAACGACGAGGTAGATGTAGCTGCGGCTCAGCTGCTGCTTGATGTGGCGGGCGTGTCGCAGCAGCGTCTCGGCGCGATCCAAATCCCCGGCACGAGGTCGGAGACGATCGAGATCGGCGATGGTCTGTTCGGCGCTGTATTTAACGTAGTTGTAGCGGGCGAACAGGGTCCGCTCCTGCTCGGCTGAGAGTGGCTCGGCCTCTTGAGGCGTCTGGGTTTCTTCGATTGATGCGGACAGGTCGCTGTCCATGATGACCTGATCGGCGTTGGGCAGCTCGAACGTCGGGTTCGCCACGTATCGGATCGACATCTCCTGTAACGCACGCGCACGATCGTGATTGATCGCGCGGTAGATCGCGTCGCGGGTCTTGCCGAACCGCAGGCACATCTGCGAGACTTTTACGCCGCGCCGATACGCCCGCGCGATGACACGGCGCTGCCGCTCGGTGAGCGGGTGGGTGTGATCGCGAAAGACCGCAAAACGCGGGCTGCGTCGGTCGTGCTCGATCAGCATCTTGCGGATCGCCTCGGTGCTGTGGGGATACTTGCCCGCCAGATATCCCGCCACGCGGAACGGCGAGACCGTCACACGCGACGCGATCCGGCGGGCACGCAGGATCATCGCGAAACGCGTCTCGTCATCGATGCGCTCGAACGCGCGAGCCTTGCTCAAGCGACCGGTGTTGGCAGCGGTGAACCGCTCGACGCTGTCCGGCAAAAACGCCAACTTCACCCGCCGACGCTTGCCGGTGCCGAACGCCAGCCGGCGCGCAAACAGCCCCTCCTTGCGGTAACGGCTGATCGTCTTGGCGGTCACGCCGAGCCTGTCACACACGCCATCGAGGTCCAGCGGGGCCGGCTCGTACCGCGTAGCCGAGTCGTCCAAAGTCTCGCTGACTCGCTCGACCATCTGCAACAGATCGCGACGCAGCGCCTCGCCCACCAAGATCGTCGGTCGATCCGACCCGTCCGCGCGGTAGCTGGTCAGGCGATAGATGACGTAGTCCAAGGGATAGCTGCCATCGTCTTCCAGTTCCCAGTAGAGCCGCTCGGCGTGATCGAGCTGCTCGCGGCGCACGTCGGGCGGCGTGAACGCCATCTGGCTGGCGAGTTCCTCGATCGGCTTGGTGAGGTAATGACCCAACGAATCACTCCCCGGTTACGAATTAACGGACGCAAACAGCTTCAACGGTCGGACCGACTCGAGCACGCCGGTGTCCGCGGCCGCCTGCCAGAACTTCTGCATCGCCAGCAGCTCACGCATCCCCAGCTCGTATCGGATGTGTCCACCGAGGTAGTCTCGTGCCAGGTCCCCGGGCCAGCCGAGCGACGCCCCGTACCGTTCGATAATGGCGTCGATGCGGTCGGCGTTGTCCGATCGCAGATCGATGAGACGGTCCGGCAGATCGCCGAGGTCCGTGTCGGGCCGCGCCATCCACGTCGCGAAGACGAAGGGTAGATCGGTCAGTTCGTGCCACGCCTGGCCGAGGTCGATCTCATAGGGGTATTCGGTCGCATCGGGCTTGGCGTGCACGACCTTGTCACCAATGAGCAGCTTGGTGTCAGGCGTCGAGTCGGTCCGCACGCGCGCGTCGTACTCGACGATCTCGACGGCGCGGCCGAACCTTTGCTGCATCACGATGCGCGCCAGCGCCACAGAAGTATGGCTGTCGGTGTCCGCGGCGATCGTGGTGACCTGTTCAAACGGTACGCGGCTGAACACGCGCACGGTCAGCGTCTGGCCCTCGCTGCCGATCGCGCCGACCGGCACAACCACCAGCGGCTCTTTGCTGCGCTGATAATCGATGACCGGACACAACGCCAGGTCGACGGCGCCGGTCAGCAGGTCGTCCAACAGGTTCGCCGGCACGTCGAAACGGACCTCGGCCGTGTCCGGGGCCAGCCCGTCGATCAGCGGCTTGGCGTTGAGATAGCTCACGCAACCGATCCGCAATCGGTTGCCGTCTGCATCGTTATCATCAAAGGGTGCGGGCATGTCGGTATTGTAGCGCGACGGTGACCGGCAGGCTTACGGTTCGTTCGACTCGGTCTGGATGGTTGTCTGATCGTGCGTGTGTGCGGCCTCGGCGTCCAGCAGCGCCCGCAGTTGCCTGGCACGATCGACGGTCAGCTCTTCATCGACTGGAGCGGGGCGGGTGAGGGTGAAGTGCCATTGCAGGTCGACGCGTTTGGTCTCGGGCGAGACCTCGCTGATCAGGTCGAGGCCGAGGGTGTCGAACAGCGGCGGCTCGGCGCGGCGCGTGGTGTTCAGTGTCTCGTAGCCGTCCTTGATCAGACGCACGTCGTACAGGCCGTACCACGTGAACGGCACGGTCGTGGGCGTGCGGCCGATCTCTTCGTCGTTGAGGTAGACCAGCGCACCGGCGGGGGCGCTGGTGACGGTGATGGTCCGCTGCACACAGCCGATCGTCGCGGCACACACAATGAGCAATAAGGTCACACGGAGCATGGCGGGTATTCTAGGTCATCGGCGCGGCGGGCCCAAATCACGTGCGCTGGAGGATCATCGGCAGCAGCACGTCGCGCGAGAAGTGCTTGAACACGAAGGTGGTGTGCAGGCCGAGGTGTCCGGTCTTGGCCCAGGCCGGGTCGTAGGGCAGTTGTTCGAGGCGGGCGTCGCATGAGCCTGGGCCGTCGAACGGTTCGTGGCCGGCGCTGGCTTCGTGTGAGCCGTCGGCCGTGCCGAACAGCTTCGTGCCGAGGTTGAGCACGACCCAGTCGTTTTTGGAATAGAGATTGACGATCCGCCGAGCGCCGGGCAGGGCGGCGGTCAGGTCGTAGCCCCGGCTCACCGCCGCGTTCAGCAGCCACGCCTGGCCGATCAGGTCCGCCGGCAGCAGGGGCAGGATGTCGAGGATGACCATTGCACCGGTGGAGTGGCCGATGAGGATCGTGGTTTTGTGAGGGTTTTCTTCGCTGAGCTGCCGCAGCTTCCCGGCCAGCTTCTCGGCGGCGCGCCGGTGACCGTCGCGATCGTGCAGGTTCTTCAGCGCCCACCACGACTCGGTCCAGTCGAACAGGCGGCTGTCGCTCGCTCCGCCTTCGATCAGACCCTTCACGAACCAGCGGTCCCCGGGCGTGTCGCCCTGCATGCCGGGTAGAAAGATGACGCGGAGCTGATCGGCGGTCTGGGCCATGGGATCAGTCGAACTCGTCGCCGCGGAACGTCTCACCGAGGTACACCCGGCGGACCGTCTCGTCCTTGATCAGGTCGCGCGGCGGACCCTCCCGCAGCACGTTTCCCTCGTGGATGATGTACGCCCGGTCACACACCTCCAGCGTGCGCTCGACGTTGTGATCCGTGATCAGCACGGCGATGTTTTCCTGATCGCGCAGGCGTGCGATCTCGCCCTGCAGCTCTTCCACCGCCACCGGGTCCACGCCGCTGAACGGCTCGTCCAACAGCACCAACGACGGCTCGGTGATCAGCGCGCGGGCGATCTCCAGCTTGCGTCGCTCACCGCCCGACAGCGTGCGCGCCTGCTGCTTGCGACACTTGGTCAGGTCGAACTGTTCCATCAGCTCGCCGGCGGTCTGCTTCTGTTGCTGGCGTGACATGGGGCGGGTCTCGAGGATCGCCAGCAGGTTCTGCTCCACGGTCAGCCGCTGAAACACGCTGGGTTCCTGCGAGAGGTAACCCATGCCGAGCCGCGCACGCTTGTACATCGGGAGCTTGGTGACCTCGTGGCCCTCGAAGACGACCTCGCCCTCGTCGGGGCTGAGCATGCCGATGGTCATGCGGAAGCTGGTGGTCTTGCCGGCGCCGTTGCGGCCGAGCAGGCCGACGATCTCGCCCTGGCGGACGTGGAACGAGACGCCGTCGACCACGGTGCGGC
>JANQJT010000330.1 GCA_028281485.1 Phycisphaeraceae bacterium | reverse complement strand
GGAGTGCTGGACGCTTGCGCCGGGGACGAGTCGGAGCAGGTCGACGAGGGATTGGTGACCGGAGCGGTTGATCTGCTGGTTGGAGAGGACGGTGATGGCGGCTGGGGTTTGAAAGGAGCTGGCGGCGACGCCTGCGATGGAGGTGACATGGACGTTCGCGAGTTCTTCGAGGGAGAGGTGGGCGTACTCGTTTCCTGAGAGATTGAGATCGGCCGGCGCGTCGCCGAAGGATTCGGTTTGCGTGGGGGCTTCGGGAATGTCATCGGTGATCTCGGCGCGCAGGGGGAGCGCGAGGAGGGAGAGCGCGAGGAGGAAGGCGGCGCAGCTTGCGGTGGGGTTGGTGTGTGCGGGAACACGGGTCCGGTTGAGGCGTCTCATCGGTCGTCTCCAACGTGTGCGGGGAATTGAAAGAAGTGTTTCCCCGGGATGTTGGAGATATCGGCAGGTGGGATAGGGGATTTGAGTTTTGTGTGGGATGAATGGGCGAAAATAATAAGTGGGGTGATACTCACGCGTAGCTAAGGCGTGTGAGGGTGGTGGTGGTATTGGGTGCGGTTGGGGGGTGCCGATAAGAACGGGCGTTGTTTAGTCGGGGGGGAGGTTGAGTTTTTCGCGTATCTCGTTTTGGACGTGTTCGATGGATTGTGTTCCGTCGGCGTGTATGACGAGTTCTTTTTTCTGGAAGAGTTCGAGTGTGGGGAGGGTTTTGGTGTTGTAGTCGTGTAGTCGTTTGGCGAGTGCTTCTTCGGAGTCGTCGTCGCGTGTGACGAGGGTTCCGCCGCAGACGTCGCAGACGGTTTCGACGACGGGTCGGTGGTGCATGAGGTTGTAGTCGAGGCCGCACTGTGAGCACTGGCGACGCGCCATGACGCGTTGTCTGACGACGCTGTCGGGTACGTCGATGTGTATGACGGCGTCGACGTCGTAGGATTCGAGGAAGAACTCGGCCTGGGCGGCGTTTCGTGGGAAGCCGTCGAGGATGAAGCCGTAGTTCCAGTCGTGTTCGGTGAGTCTTCGGTTGACGATTTCTTCGACGATCTCATCGGGTACGAGCCGGCCTGTGGCCATGATGCGTTTGATGCGTGCGGCGAGCTTGGTGTGGACCTTGATGTTCCATCGGAAGATCTCTCCGACGGAGATGTGGAAGAGGTCGAAGGAATCGGCGAGGAGTTTGGCCTGCGTGCCTTTGCCGCATCCCTGCGGTCCCATGATGATGTACTTGTGCATGCGGCGTTCTCGGTTGTGTGTTGTGAGGCGCGGGCATGATAGCAGAGGGCGCGGCGTGGGTGGGGCGGGGTTGTGTTAATAGATTTCGGGTACGAAGGTCTGGTCGGTGATGGGTGGGCGGACGTAACCGGTGTGGTCCTGTCGGGGGGGCAGTTCGATGGGCTCGGGTGTGAGGTCTTCGTAGGGGATTTGTGAGAGGAGGTGGTGGATGACGTTGAGTCGTGCCTTGCGTTTGTTGTCGGAGTCGACGGAGTACCAGGGGGCTTGTTTGATGTCGGTGTGTGCGAACATGTCGTCCTTGGCCTTGGAGTACTCGATCCATCGAGAGCGGGACTCGAGGTCCATGGGGGAGAGCTTCCAGCGTTTGGTGGGGTCTTCGAGTCGTGCCTGGAAGCGTTTTTCCTGTTCCTCGTCGCTGACGGAGAACCAGTACTTGATGAGTTTGATGCCGGAGCGGACGAGCATGCGTTCGAACTCGGGGCAGGAGCGTAGGAACTCCTGGAGCTGGGTCTCGGTGCAGAAGCCCATGACGCGTTCGACGCCTGCGCGGTTGTACCAGGATCGGTCGAAGAGGATCATCTCGCCGGCGGCGGGGAGGTGTGTGACGTATCGCTGGAAGTACCACTGTGTGGTTTCGCGTTCGGTGGGGGCGGGGAGCGCGACGACCTTGACGATGCGTGGGTTGCAGACCTGTGTGATGCGTTTGATGGCGCCGCCCTTTCCGGCGGCGTCGCGTCCTTCGAAGAGGACGATGGCGCGGTAGCCGGTGGTCTTGATCCACTGCTGCATCTTGACGAGTTCGATCTGGAGTTTTTCGAGCTCGTCGAAGTAGCGTTGCTTGGAGAGGTTTTTTTCTTTTTTGTCGTTGTCGTGTTTGTCTTTAGACATGTTTTGGTTATCGGGAAGATGGGGGGGTACATGATAACAGATCGGTGCGCGTGGGCGGCGCACCGATGGGGGGTGTCGAGATTGTGGCTAAGGGGAGAGGGTTAGTGACGGGGGCGGCGGCGGAGGAGGATGGGGGCGGCGAGGGTGAGCAGTGCGAGGGCGGCGGGTTCGGGGATGGCGGTGGGGGCGGTGAGGATGCCGTCGACGGTGATGGTGAGGGAGGTGATGTGGAACCGGCCTGCGGTGACGGGAGGGAAGAGGTTGGCGTCGGTGTGGATGGTGGGGTGGATTTCGAGTGTGCCCGAGCCGGTGAGCAGGCGTTGGTAGAACGCGGCCTGAGCGGGGGACATGTAGAGTTCATCGTCGAAGCTTAAAGCCTGGATGCCGGAGGGGAGTGAGGATTCTGTGATCGGCATGTGGGATTTGATGGAGTGGGTAACGAAGAGCGGGGCTCGGCCGAAGATTTGGCTGGAGGTCATTGGGCTGGCGGCGCTGATGGGTTCGACGCCGGTGAGGGTGATTCTGACACTGAAGTCGTTGATGTGTTCGAAGGCGGTGCCCAGGTTGTACGGCACGAGGATGTTCTCGTAGCCGAAGTTTTGGGGTGTCGTGGGGAAGGCGATGTCGAAGGTGTATTGCTGGGTGTCGTCGCGGATGGTGTGGAGTGTGTTGTTGGGATCGTCGGCGGGATCGGTGAAGGTGAGGTCGGGTGGGATGATGACGGTTTCGCCGAAGTCGTCGGCGTGTGTGGGGGTTGTGATGGACAGCGCGGCGATGGCGCAGGCCAAGAGCGTGGCCGATGGGCGGGTGGAAAAGAACGGCATAAATGCCTCCTCGGAAAAGCGTTTGTGGGTTGTTGCGAGTCTCTTTCTCTGTCGGGTGGGCAACCCTGGCAGGGCGTGCATTTTAATGGGGTGGGGCGTGGGGGTGCAAGGAAAAGTTTTGGTGTGGTGCTAGAATGGCGGGGTTATGAGTGTTGCGGATAAGCCGTTTGAGATTGTGAGCGCGTTTGAGCCGACTGGCGATCAGCCGGCGGCGATCGATGCGCTGGCGCGGGGGATCGAGGGGGGGCGTGGTTGTCAGACGCTGATGGGTGTGACGGGCAGCGGCAAGACGTTCACGATGGCGAACGTGATTGAGAGGGTGAATCGGCCGACGCTGGTGATCAGTCACAACAAGACGCTGGCGGCGCAGCTTTACGAGGAGTTTCGGGAGCTGCTGCCGCACAACGCGGTGAGCTATTTCGTCAGCTACTACGACTACTATCAGCCTGAGGCGTATATCCCGCAGCGGGATATTTATATCGAGAAGGACGCGTCGCGGAACGACGACCTGGATCGGTTGCGGTTGAGCGCGACGACGAGCCTGGTGAGCCGGCGTGACGTGGTGATCGTGGCGAGCGTGTCGTGCATTTTCGGTTTGGGCAGTCCGGAGGAGTACAAGAGCCGGGTGATTCCGCTGGAGATGGGGCAGACGATCGATCGGCAGGAGCTGCTGCGGCAGCTGACGGACCTGCAGTACAGCCGGAGTGATTTTGATTTCAAGCGTTCGACGTTTCGCGTGCGGGGTGATGTGATCGAGTTGCACCCGGCGTACGAGGAGTACGCGTATCGGATCGAGCTGTTCGGGGATGACGTGGATGGGTTGCAGCTGGTGGACCCGGTGTCGGGTGAGTTGTTGGCGGAGGAGCAGAAGCTGCACATCTATCCGGCGGTGCACTACGTGATGCCGGAGGAGCAGCCGGAGTCGGCGATCGGTGGGATACGGGAGGAGCTGGAGGGGGCGGGGGGGGCGCTGCGTGGTGAGGGGAAGCTGCTGGAGGCGCAGCGGCTGATGGCGCGGACGAAGTACGACATCGAGATGATGCAGGAGGTGGGGTACTGCTCGGGGATCGAGAACTACAGTCGTCACCTGGATGGACGGGCCCCTGGGAGTCGGCCTTATACGTTGTTGGATTATTTTCCGGATGACTTTTTGCTGGTGATTGATGAGTCGCACGTGACGGTGCCGCAGATCCGTGCGATGTACAACGGGGACCAGAATCGCAAGCGTGTGTTGGTGGATCACGGGTTTCGTTTGCCGAGTGCGATGGACAATCGGCCGCTGCGGTTTGAGGAGTTTGAGGAGCTGACGGGGCAGGTGGTGTATGTGAGTGCGACGCCTGGGCCTTATGAGCTGGAGCGGTGTGGGGGTGAGGTGGTGGAGCAGGTGATTCGGCCGACGGGTCTGGTGGACCCGGAGGTGGAGGTGCGTCCGGCGCAGGGGCAGGTGGGGGATTTGTGTGGGGAGGCGAAGGCGCGGGTGGAGCGCGGGGAGCGGACGCTGGTGACGACGCTGACGAAGCGGCTGGCGGAGGATCTGAGTTCGTACCTGACGGAGCAGGGGCTGCGTTGTCGTTATCTGCACAGCGAGATCGAGACGATCGATCGCGTGGAGATTTTGCGGGACTTGCGACAGGGGGATTTCGATGTGTTGGTGGGTGTGAACTTGTTGCGTGAGGGGTTGGACCTGCCGGAGGTTTCGCTGGTGGCGATCATGGACGCGGACAAGGCGGGGTTCCTGCGGAGCAGGACGAGCATGATTCAGCAGATGGGTCGTGCGGCGCGAAACGTGAACTCGCGAGTGTTGTTGTATGCGGACGCCGTGACACCTGCGATGGCGGAGGCGATGGAGGAGACGGAGCGTCGTCGGGAGATTCAGTTGGCGTATAACGAGGAATACGGGATTACGCCGGAGACGGTGACGAAGTCGATCCGGATGGGGCTGGAGTACGAGCTGCGTGCGCACAAGACGGCGCAGGCGGCGATCCACGCGGATGACGACGAGTACGAGGTGACGGAGCTGATCACGATGTTGGAGGGTGAGATGCTGGAGGCGGCGAAGGGGTTGGAGTTTGAGAAGGCGGCGGGGTTGCGTGACCAGATCGAGAAGCTGAAGGCGGAGCCTGCGGGCAAGAAGGTGACGCGCGGGAGTGGGGGTGGCGGGGAGAAGAAGGCGAAGCCGGGCGAGCCGGGGACGCGGGTGGTGCGGAAGAAGAAGGGGAAGCGGTAGGGGGAATTGCTGATCTCTGATTGCTGAATTGGGAACGCGCTTCCTTCGGGTCGCGAGTCAACGGGGATAAACGCACGGCCCTGCGGGCCGTCGCTAAACGTATAGGGTTTTCTGGGGTAAATCGGGGACAAAAGGGGATCGCTTGCTGACGCGAGCGGCTCGTGGGGACGTTGTTGATTGATCGATCGGTCAATCAGCCAATGGGTCGATCGGGGAATCGGTCGATTGGTGCGCATGAAAAAGCCGGTCCGTGGAACTGATTCGGACCGGCCTGTGCCAGAAGGTCTAGTGATTGGAGACCCGGATGATGTTGTTATGCGCGTCGGCGTCGTGCGAGCGCGAGTGCGGAGAGGCCGAGGAGTGCGAGGGTGGTGGGTTCGGGGACGATCAGTTCGTCGTCGCCGAGTGTTTCGGGGTTGTCGATGAAGGGGGGGACTTCGTCGGGGCCCTTGGCGAAGAAGATGCGGTCGAGGTAGGTGGAGGTGTTGATGAAGGCGTCGGCGTTTTGCAGGCCGAGGAAGTAGTCGCCGGCGTAGACCTCGACGGACATGAATCCGCCGTCTTCGTCGAGCGAGTCGTCGATGATGCCGACGCGGGCCTCGGTCCAGTCGCGCAAGGGTTGGGTGCGGGGCAGTGCCACGTCGAAGAACTGTTCGATGACGACGTTGCCGGAGGCGTTGGGGCCGTCGTAGCCTTTGATGAGTGCGCCGTCCTTGTCGCCGCCGAAGTCGGCGATGAGCGTGGAGAAGGAGCGGATGGGTTCGGAGAAGGTGAAGATCCAGGGGGCGGGAGAGGTGTTGAAGAAGGGGTCGAGTGAGACGGTGCCGAACTGGTCCTCGTTGTCGGCACCGGTCTTGCCCTGCTGGCTGAGCAGCTCGTTGTCGATGAGGTCGAAGGGTGTGAGGTTCTCGCGGAAGACGGTGACGTTGATGCCCTGGAAGGTTCCGAGGTTGAGACCGATGAGGTCGCCTTCGCGGACGGTGGAGAATCCGGAGGAGGAGTTGGGGTTATCGCTGACGACCTGTGCGTTGGCGGTGGGGTCGAAGCCGTCAAAAGTGAGGAGTATGGCGGTGGCGGTCTGTGAGGTGACGGCCAATGCGACAACGCCTACGCATAGGGATAGTGCGGATTTGAGGGTAGACACTCTCTCATCTCCCATGGCGCACCGAAAACGTCGGTGTGCGTCTCTGGTCTCTTCCTGTGGGCACAATGCCCAACTCTCTGTGGGGCTAAGTATACATCATGGGGGGAAAGTGGCCAAAGAAATCGCGCAAATAAACGATTTAGATTGGTTGTAGGGGTTGGAGGGGTTATTGGGGGGGATTATCGGGGATTGGGGCGTGTGAGGGGGGAGGGGGCGAATTGGGTGAGGGTTACCAGGCGCCTGAGAGGAGCTGGTCGATGGCGTGTGCGACGCCGTTCTCGGTGTTGGAGGCGGTGGTGTGGTTGGCGGCGGCGAGGATGGTGGGTACGGCGTTTGCCATGGCGATGCCTTTGCCGGCGTGTGTGATCATGTCGATGTCGTTGATGTGGTCGCCGATGGCGGCGATGTTTTGGGGTTCGATGTTGTGGCATTCGGCGAGCCACTTGAGAGCGGTCCACTTGTTGACGCCGGCGGTGAATACCTCGAGGACGTGTGTGGGTTGTCCGTCTGGTTCGGTGGCGTCGACGGCCATGAAGTGTTGGCAGAAGACGGATGGGCCGAAGGTTTGTTCGATGCGCTGCTGTACGGGGGGCATGTGGTCGGCGGGGCCGACGATGCCGGCGCGGACGGCGTGGTGGAGGTCTGATTCGGTGGGGTGGTCGTTGGGTGTGAAGGTGGCGTTGCAGTAGTCGAACCACCAGAGTGTGTTTTTGGACAGGAGGTCGGCGCGGACGATGAGGTAGTCGCGAGCGGCGTGTGCGGGGTCGAGGAGGATGAGTACGGCGTCGCGGCCGTTGTTGAGTGTGTCGATGATGTCGATCATGACGTGGGGTTCGATGGTGGCGCGTTCGAGTGTTTGCCTGGATTCGGCGTCGGCGATGAGTGCGCCGTTGGCGAGGACGAGTGTTCCGGTGAAGCCGAGTGCGTTGATGGCGGATTGAGATTCGGTGAGTCCGCGTCCGGTGCAGAGCGCGACGCGTACGCCGGCGTTTTGGGCGCGGTGGACGGCGTCGACGTTGGCCTGCGAGATTCGGCCTTGTGCGTCGAAGAGCGTGCCGTCGAGGTCGATGGCGAGGAGCTGGGTGTTCATGGGGGGTAGGTTATCGCGGTTGGTTCGTTGTTGAAAGAAAAAGCCCCGTGTTTGCGGGGCTTGATTGTGTTTGGGTTGGGGGTTGTGTTAGGGCAGGCCGATGCCGCGGAGTACGCCGCCTTCTTCTTTTTCTTCGTTGTTGTTTGGGCCGGAGTCGCCGCCGCCGGTGATGCCTTCGAGTGCGCCCTGGATGTTTTCGGTGGCGCCTTCGATCTGTTCGGTTGCGCCTTCGAGTTGCTCGGTGACTTGTTCGATTTGTTCGGTGACCTGAGAGAGGGATTCGGAGACGTTGGCGACGGAGGCGTTGAGGAGTTTGGTGGCGTCGCCGCCGAGCGCCTGTGCGGCGGAGGTGAGGTCGCCGGTGAGTTGTGTGGAGAGGTCGGTGAGTTCGCCGGGCAGGCCGGTGACGACGCCGGCCATGATGGCGGGGAAGAGCTGGGCGATGAGTTCGCGGATGGGGAGGTTATCCTGGGAGACGTTTTCGAGGACGATGTCGGGGATGTCGCCTTGCTTGAGTTCGACGGTTCCGACTATGCCGCCGGCGTCGACCTTGGCGGTGATGTTCTTGACGACGACTTTCTTGACGACGACCTGTTTGCCGGGGGCATCGTCTTCGGCGGGTTCGGGGTCGGGCGTGGTTTCTTCGCCGCCGCCGAACTTTTCGGACATGTAGTCGGTGATGGCGGTGACGTTGTACTGGTCGTCTTTCTTTTCGATGTTGACGTGCAGGCCGTCGATGACGAGTTCGTTGATGACGACGGTGTCCTGGCGGAGCGTGCCGGAGTCGATGTCGATGTTGAAGTCGCCGGACTTCATGAGGTGTTCGGCGGGGAAGCCTTCGGGGTTTCCGATGGTGAGCCCGGCCATGCCGAAGGTTCCGGAGAGGAGTCCGACGTTGACGGAGTCGACGGTGGTGTCGACGCCGAGCGCGTAGGAACCGCCTTCTTCGATGGCGGCCTTGACGATGGAGTCGATCTTGAAGACGGCGACGCCGACGAGTGCGACGACGAGGATCAGGAGGACGAGAACGATCTTGATGAGTTTTTTCATGTTTGGCTCCTGGGGCGCGGCTTGGGCCCGTGGGTGTATTTTAGTCGAGTGTGGGGTGTGGGGCGAGGGGTGAAGTGAGAAATGGTGTGTGGGGGGAGGTGTGAGTAAGATGCCGGGTTATGAGCGAGCAAGCAAAGAGTTTGGCGGGTTGGGTGCCGGATTGCGTGAGCGATGCGGCGTTGATGGATGCTTTGGAGAAGGCGTTTGATTATCGCGG
>JANQJT010000088.1 GCA_028281485.1 Phycisphaeraceae bacterium | reverse complement strand
GCCTCGTTGTACTGCGTGCGCAGCTCGGCGTTGTCGGGCTCGGCCTCGAAGCGGGACTTGAGCTGGCGGATCGCGCGACGCACCTGTTTCATCTGTACGTCGTCGGCCTGCATCTTGTACCGGTACGACCCGGTCTTCTCGTGATGGGCCGCCAGGAGCTTGAGCGCCTCGTCTTCCAGCTCCTTCACGTCGTTCTGCAGCAGGGCGCGGATGAGCTTGTCGAAGACCTGGTTGTCATCGGGGTTGGCGTCGAAGTCCTCACGGAGCGTGTCGATGAGGGACTTCTGCTGATCGGCGCTGGCGCTGATCGCGTCCTCGGCTTCGAGCTGCTTCTGCTTGTCGGCGTCCTTGATGCCGTCGCGGAAGTCGCCGTCGCCGTACTTGCCCTTCATCAACGTGACCTCGGCCTGGAGGTCGTGCAGCTCCCGGCGGAGCGGATCGTCTTCCGGATCGAGTCGCACGAGGATCGCGCAGGCCTCGACGGCCTTGTCGTACGCGCCGATCTCGGCGTACAGGTCTCGCACCTTCGTGTAGATCTGCTTGCTGGGTCGCTTGGAAGCCTTGTTGGCGTTGATGACGTGATCGCCGATCCACCAGGCCACCTCGCCGAGGTTGAGCGACGCGGCGGTCTCCATCACCTCCAGCGCGGCGCCGGCGTTGTCCAGGTCACGCGCCCACTTCCACTCCGCGGCCAGCATCTTCTCCAGCGGGCCCTTGCCGGAGATGGGGGACTTGTCCATCAGGCCGGCGGGCTTGCCGCCGTTGACCTTGCGCCGACGGGCCACGTCGAGGATCGCCTCGTGGGCCGGCATCGACTCGGGATCGAACTTCAACCCCGACAGGTAGGAGTCGATGGCGTAGTCGTAGTTGGAGGTGTCAGCGACGGTCTTGGCGCGGTCAAACCACGCGCGGGCCTTGCGGTGATCGATCTGGATCGGTTCGGCCTCGGCCTGCGGCTCGTCTGACTTTTCTTTTTTTCTTCGGAGAAAATCCACTGCCTGTTGGTCTCGTCGCTTGGCCCGTGATCGGACCTGTCGCCTCGGTATCGGGTCGGATCAATGTAGGTTAAACGGTCATGATGTCAATGTTTACAGGCGATCGGGGGATGGCGTGTTGAGCCCGGGCGTATTGCCAGATCGCTGTGACTGCTTAACATACAACATGATATGCCCGTAGACGTCGACAAACTCAAGATTGTCTCGTATCCGCACCCGGTTTTACGCGAGAAGGCCCAGCCGATCGAGGCGGTGAACGACGAGGTCCGGGCCGTGGCCGAGCGGATGATCGAACTGATGCACGAGGCCCGCGGCGTGGGCCTGGCGGCGCCGCAGGTCGCGCTGCCGTGGCGCATGTTCGTGGCCAACCCCACGGGAGAGTCCGACGACGATCGGGTCTACATCAATCCGGCCCTCACCGAGCCGAGTCGCGACACGGAGATGAGCGAAGAGGGCTGCCTGTCGCTGCCGGGGATCAACGCACCGATCATGCGACCGATTGGTATCACCATCACCGCGACCGACCTGGACGGCAACACGTTCACCGAGACCAGCGATCAGTTGCCCGCGCGCGTCTGGCAACACGAGAACGACCACCTCAACGCCGTGCTGATTATCGACAAGATGACGCCCAACGATCTGCGCGTGAACCGCAAGGCCATCGCGGCGCTCGAGGCCGGCGCCTGATTCAATCCGACTTGCGCTCAAACACCGACCCGACCGGCACGCTGTGACCGGCGACGTAATCGCTCCACGCCATCACGCGCTTGCCGGGCGCCTGGACCTCGAGCAATCGAACCGCCCCGCTGCCACAGGCAACGACGCCGTGGTCGATCACCGTGCCCGGGTCGGCGGAGTGCGCGTGATCGGGCAGGTCACACGCGCGACAAATCTTCAGTTCGTGTGTGGTGTCATCGGGTCCGCGCCACGCCATGGTCACGCCCGGCCAGGGATTCAGGCCGTGCACGCGACAACGCACGGATTCGGCGTCCTGTGTGAAATCGACGTAGGCGTCTTCCTTGGTGAACTTGTGGGCGTGTGTGGCCAGCGCATCGTTCTGAACGATGGGGTGATCGAGCGTGCCTTTTTCCATGCGTTCGAGCGTGTCGATGACGAGGTCCGCCGCGTCCTCCGCCAGGCTGTCGTGCAGTTCCCCCGCGGTCGCGTTCGGGTCGACGGGGTAACGGGTCTGGGCGAGGATGTCGCCGGTGTCCATCTCCTTGGCGACGCGTATGAGCGAGTTGCCGCACTCGCTGTCACCGGACAGAAGCGTGTATTGCACGGGGGCTGCGCCGCGCCAGCGCGGCAACAGCGATGGGTGCAGGTTCATCTCACCCAATCGCGCCAGGGCCAGCAGTTTTGTCGGGATGTATTGGCCGTACGCGGCGACGAAGATGACGTCCGGGTCGGCGTCGGACACGGCTCGCAACACATCCTCGCTGCCGCACTTTTCGGGTTTGATGACATTCAAGCCGACGCCGTGCGACCAGGCGGCGATGGGCGTGGGCGTGAGCTTGCGTTTGCGACCGGCGGGCTTGTCGGGCTGCGAGATCACCAGCGACACGTTGTGCGCCGCGTGAAGCGCCTTGAGTGTCGGCAGACCCAGCGTGCCGCTTCCCATAAAGACGATATCCATGACGGACAGTTTAACGGCCCAACGCTCGACCCGCGCGCGCCAAGCGGATACGCTATAGCCATGGGCACGGACGCCTCATTTCCGCAATGGCTCTGGGACCTGCTGCCGCAGCGCAAGTCGCGTCGGCCGTGCAAGCCCGCCCGCCCTTCTGTTACACCCAGTGCCAAACCCAACGACCGCTACGCCGAGCTTGTCAGCCTGATGAAGCAGCGCCACGGCATCCGCATCAACCGATGGCGTAAGAGCAACAGCGGCTGTGCGTGGGAGGTGCTGTACCGCGACGGCTCGATCAGCCGGCTGATCGAAGCGCCCTACCCGCGCGGGCCGATCAGCTGCGCGGTGTTTCTGCACGAGGTGGGTCATCACGCGATCGGGTTCCACCGCTACAAGCCGCGTTGTTACGAGGAGTACATGGCGTGGCAGTGGGCGTTGGAGCAGATGCGTGAGCACGGCGTCTCGATCACGCCGCGCGTGGAGAAACGCGTGGATGAGGCGTTGCGTTACGCGGTGGCCAAGGCGCTGAGGCGGCGCATCAAGCGGCTGCCGGTCGAGCTGGTGCCCTACCTGCCGGCGCACCTGCAGCCGGAAGTTTCACCGGCCCCATCCGAATTGCAATCGGTTTAGTCGACGTAGCCCCAGACGGTCACGTCCAGGTACCGCACACCCCACTTGCGCGCCTGGCGGTGCGTGGGGTAGAGCACGTCGAGGGTGTAGCCCTTGATCAGGCCGCCGCGGTCGAGCACGGGCACGACCTGGTCGTCGTAGCCGGGCACGGTCAGCAGCGAGCCGAACGGGAGGATGCGGGTGTCGGCCGCGACAAGCTTGCCGCCGTTGGTAAACACCGAGTAGCCCGCGGCGGTCTTACCGTCGGCGAAGCGACCGCACGAGCGCTCGTCGGGACTGTAGGCGGTGACCTTCATCCGCAGCACACGGACGGGCTGGATCGCGCGACCGTTGAAATAACGGATCTCGCCGTTCTCGACCGGCGTCTCGGAGACGACCTCGGTGGTGGGCTGATCGGTCTCCAACTCGGCGGGGGCGGCGATGCTGCGTGTGACCGGGTCCAGGCTCGGGGCTTGGGTCTTGGGCTGGGCGCCCTCGACCATCATGAGCGGGGCGATCTGGGTGGCGCGGTCGCCGCTGGCCCGCACGATCGCGAACACGCTGCTGACGCCGAGCATGATCATCGTCACGGACGTGACGACCAGGCCGATGCGCTTGGCGTGGCGGACACGGCGCAGACGTATCGCGCGGCGGAGTCGTTGACGTCTTTCGTACGTCGCTCTTTCAATCGGACAAGACACAGATCATCTCCCGACCCGTCGCATGCGTCACCCGTGAACCGCGACAGGTCAGCCGAACCATCCCTGGCTCGGAAATATTTCGGGGAACTCTACCGATAGACGCAAATCGGTCAAGGTTTTTCTCGTTCTCATCTCTGCGACAGCATCGATTCCAGACCGACAGAGCCGAATCTGACGCAAAATGACGCTTTTTTCACAGGGGGGATCGGGGTTGTTTTGCAAAAACTCTCCCGATCAGCCGATCGCGGGGAAGACGCCGGTCTGGCCCGGCTCGGGCAGGTCCAGCTTCGCCTGGATGCGCTTCAGCGCCTTTCGGATCGGCTCGGTTTGCGGGTTGATCCGCAGCGCCCGACGGTAACACTTGGCGGCATTGACCAGTTGGCCGACCTGCGCGTAGCAGTGGCCCATGCCCGCCAGGGCGCCGAAGTGTTGCGGCTCGAGTTCGATGGCCTGACGCGCCGCTTCGAGCGAGCGTTTCCAGTCCTCTCTAAAGTAAAACGCCAAGGCACGCTGGTTGTGCGCCTCGGCGAAGTTGGGATCGATCATCGTGGCCCGGTTCAGCCCCTTGATGGCTTCGGTGAAGTTGCCGTTGCACATCATCTCCATGCCGTAGGCGAAGTGGGGCTGGGCCTCGTCGCTGCCGGAGCGGAACCAGATCGACCACATCGCCTGCTCAGCCATGCGTGCGATCATCTCGTCCGCGTCGTGCAGCGCGTTCGAAAGACACTCGATGCACTGCTTGCAGCCGACCAGACCGAGCGTCAGGCAGCAGACCTTCCGCGCGTCGGTCGATCCGTGGGCGATCAGGTCGCAGAGCTGGTCCTTCGACCAGTTCGTCTTGACCACCTCGGCCAAGGCGTTCACGTCTTTGGCGACCAGCGCGGGGCGCACCAGTTTAATGAAAAGCTCGCTATCGATAGGTTGCGGTTGCATCGGTAGATAGGCAGATACTTCGAGGGCTGTCTTAGATCCTTGCCGGCAGCGGGATGTGTCCTAACCGGATGGCTGCCGGGTGACTCCTGAAAATCCTGTCCAACGCCGTAACTTACGACACCATAGGCGGGGCAAAACGGATCGTCCAACCCATCTAAACAAGAGTGTTTACAACCCCCGCTATATACGAAACGGGCGTTGCGAATCGCGAAATATCCTGCCAATACCGGCTCAGAATCGGGGGAACGTTTTTTGCTTGACCGGCCACTTTCCGCCGATATATTGCCCTAGTCATGTGTTTCCACGGCTCGATCTCGACCCCCGTCTCGGCCCTAGCCGGCCTGGCGCTACTGCTGCGCTAACGGTACGGATAGGGTCGCCCTCGGCGAAAACACGATTGATCCACGATCATCCCCCTGTCCGTCAGACGACAGGGTTTTTTTATTCGAGGTATAAACACACGCTTCAAACCCGGGCCAATCCCCGGCACCGCAGACCAGGCAGGCAAACCATGAACCGCACCCCCATCCGCATCTTCGACACCACCCTCCGCGACGGCGAGCAATCGCCCGGCGCCACGCTCAACTTCAACGAGAAGCTCGAGATCGCTCGCCAGCTGGAGACGCTGGGCGTGGACGTGATCGAGGCCGGCTTCCCGATCACCTCCAAGGGCGACTTCGAGGCCGTCAGCGCCATCGCCAAAGAACTGACCGGCCCAATCGTGTGCGGTCTGGCGCGCGCCGTGCCGAAGGACGTCGAACGCGCCGGCGAGGCGGTGAAGCACGCCAAGCACGGCCGCATCCACGTGTTCTGCGCCACCAGCAAGATCCACCTCGAGAAGAAGCTGCGCAAGGGCTGGGACGAGGTCATCAAGATCAGCGTCGAGCAGGTCAAGCACGCCCGCCAGTACGTCGACGACGTGGAGTTCAGCCCCGAGGACGGCAGCCGGACCGAGCTGGACCTGCTCGTGGAGATCACGCAGGCCGTGATCGAAGCCGGCGCCACGACGATCAACATCCCCGACACGGTCGGCTACACCACGCCCGCCGAGTACGGCAACATCTTCCGCTACGTGCGCAAGAAGCTGCCGATCATTGACGAGAACAACATCTACCTCTCGTCACACTGTCACGACGACCTGGGCCTGGCGGTCGCCAACTCGATCGCCGCCGTGGAAAACGGGGCGCGTCAGATCGAGTGCACCGTCAACGGCATCGGGGAGCGGGCGGGCAACGCGTCGCTGGAAGAGATCGTGATGGCGCTGCGTACACGCAGCGACTTCTACGCGTATGAGACGGGCATCGATCCGTCGAAGATCTACTCCACCAGCCGCATGGTCAGCCAGCTCACCGGCCTGTACGTCCAGCGCAACAAGGCGATCGTGGGCGAGAACGCGTTCGCGCACGAGTCCGGCATCCACCAGGACGGCGTGATCAAGCACCGCGAGACGTACGAGATCATGAATCCTCAAGAGGTGGGCATCCCCAGCAACAAGCTGGTGCTCGGCAAGCACTCGGGCCGCGCCGCGCTGCGCGATCGCCTCACCGAGCTGGGCTACACCGTCGACGACAACACGCTGAACACCGTGTACGAGTCGTTCAAGCAGCTGGCTGACAAGAAGAAGAACGTCTACGACGAAGACATCGAGGCGATGATCGAGACGGCGCTGGAGACGGGCATCGAGGCGGACCTGTGGCAGCTCAAGCAGCTGCAGTTCACCGCTGGCACCAACGCCATCCCCACCGCGTCGGTCACGCTCACCGACACGACCGGCACCGAGCGCACCGAGGCGGCCACCGGCGACGGCCCGGTCGACGCGATCTACACCGCGATCCAGACGATCACCGGCGTGCCGGCCAAGCTGCTGTCGTACTCCATCCGCGCCGTCAGTGAGGGCCGCGACGCGCAGGGCGAGGTGCAGGTCGAGGTGCTCCACCGCGATCGCCGCGTGCGCGGGCGCGGCGTCAGCACCGACATCATCGAGTCGTCCGCCAAGGCCTACCTCTCGGCGATCAACCGCATCCGCACGCTAGACCGGCGCGAGGAGGTCCTGGTCGATCAGAAACAACCCTAGACGACGATCGCATCGCAAAGGCCCACCGGCCGCGGACGCATCGTCCGCTCCTTTTTTTATGTCTCCGTTTTGTGAAAGGAAACAACGAGATGACCGTGACATGGAAAGACGAAGACGCCGCGAATCACTTCGTGAGCAATCGAGAACACATCCCCTGCATGGAGTACATGTTCGAAGCGGCGCTGCGCATGGTGCGCGATATCGGCAGGCCACCCCGCCGAATCGTGGACCTGGGCTGCGGCAGCGGCGCAACGGGCGGCGCGATGCACCGGGTCTGGCCCGATGCGCAGCTCGTGCTGGCCGATTACTCGCCGCCGATGCTCAAGCTCGCACGGGAAAACTACGGCGGCGAGGAGAACGTGACGATCGTCGAGGCCGACCTGATCGATCCGGGCGTGATGCGGCGGCTCTGCAGCGAACCGGTCGATGCCGTCGTGTCTTCCGCGGCGATCCATCACCTGCCACGCGAACGCCAACGCGCGTTGTACGAAGAGGTCCTCGACGTTCTCACACCGGGTGGCGCGTTCGTGAACATCGAGCACACCGCGTCGGCCTGCGACCGGACCGAGGCGATCTGGTGGCGGTGGTTCTACGACAAGATGGCCGAGAGCCGCAGCGCTACGGGCACGCCCACGACGTGGGAGCAGGTCCGCGACGAGATCGCCCCGCGTCAGGAGGTGAACATCCTCACGCGCGTCGACACCCAGGTGCGGTGGCTGCGCGACATGGGCTACGAAGACGCGGATTGCGTGTTCAAGGTGTTCGAGATGGCGGTGTTCGGCGGGTACAAGCCCGCGTGAGTCAGTCGGCCTTGATCAACCGAACCAGCACCACGCCGTGCCGCGGCACCGTGGCCTCGAAGTCGCCATCGAATTGGCCCAGGTCCTTCTGTCGCCACAGGTCGCGCACGGTGTGCGTGCCGGTCGCGCCGACGTCTAGCCAGCGCGCGGTGACCTTGATCGGCACCTCGCCGAGGTTGAACAGCCCCACCGCGATCGAGCCGTCTTCCATCGGCTTGGCCCAGACCTGCGTGGTGTCGTCCTTGGCGACGCGCGCCGCCTGCCGCCCGAGCGGGTCCTGGTTGACGGCGATCACCTCGTCGTTGGTCAGCAGGCTCAATGTGAACGCGTCGAGTTGCGTCAGGTCGCAGCCCAACAGCAGCGGCGACGACAGCAAACACCACAGCGAGATGTGCGAGTACTGTTCGTTGGGCGTGAGGCGCGAGGGGCGAAGGTTCGGCCCCCAGCCGACGTGACCGACGACAAGCATGTCCGGGTCGTTCCAGTT
>JANQJT010000270.1 GCA_028281485.1 Phycisphaeraceae bacterium | reverse complement strand
CCCCATCCCCGCACAAAAGTCCACTACCACCCCGCCGCCCAATTCACCGATCACCTCGCCCACCTTCGCCGCCGTCACGTCCTGCACCCAGCTCTCCCCATCCGCCAACACCCCACTCAACTCCCCACCGGCCCACACGCGCATCCCGCTCGGCGTATTCAACCACACCGTCGGCTCAACCAGACTGTGCTCCAGCATCGCTGTCGCTTCCGCCAAACCAAAACGTTCCACCCACGCACCCACCAACCGCCGATCATGACTCGTCGCCAGCGACAAATACTTCACCCCGTCCTTCGCCTTGATCAGCGCGCGCTTGGCAAGCTGCACGCTCCCACCCCGCCACGGCACACGGTTGTTCCCCGGCTCCCATCCCCCCTCGTCCGTCCGCTCCAACACCATGTCACTCACACGACGCAGCACCGCGTTCACCAATCCCCCCGCCTTCTCACGCACCCGACGCTTCGCCTGCTCCACCGCCTCATCCACCGCCGCGTGCACCGGCACACGATCCATAAACACCACCTGCGCCGCGCCCGCCATCAACACCCCCATCAGACCCGGCTCAACCTTCCCCTGCGTCAGGCAACTCGTCACCACACGCTCCAGCGTCAACCACCGCACCACCGCCGTCCGATAGATCGCCTCCGCCAGCCGCGCATCCCGCTCACTCAAGCCCCCCGTCCGCACACCCCCCACGTGCCCCGGCCCACGCCGCGCCAACTCCACCAACGCGTCCACCGCCGCCTCACGCGCCGGACTCACACCCTTCGATTCTGATATGCTCTCGTTCACAACCCGATTGTAACCACACTTCCCCCATGCACACGATCCACGTCCAAACCGAGACCGACACACGCACCGGCTGGGCCTTCGCCGTTCAGGTCACCACCCCCTCCCACACCCACCCCTTCACCGTCCGCCTCTCATGGATCGACTACGACCACTGGACCCACGGCCGCATCGCGCCCGAAAAAGTCGTCCACGCCGCCTTCCGCTTCCTGCTAGACCGCCAACCCCCCGAAGAAATCGCCCCCGATTTCGACTGCTCCACCATCCGACGCACCCACCCCGACTTCGACAAACTATTACCCACCCTCTTCGACTGACCCCCCATCAATCCGGCATCAGCGGCTCGCTCTTGTGCCCAATCGCCAAAGGCACGATCAAACTGAACGTCGCCCCACGCCCCACGTCACTGTCCAACTCGATCCGACCATCCAAAAACTTCGCCAGCTCCGCGCTGATCGCCAACCCCAACCCCGTCCCCTCGTGCTGCTTCGTGTGCGTCTGGTCCAGCTGACGGAACTTCTCAAACACCTGCTCGTGATACTCCATCGCGATGCCCGGCCCAGTATCCCGCACCCAGAACCGCACACCCACCAAACGCTCCTCTCGATCCCGCTCGCCCCGCGCCCCCAGCGTCACCGTCCCACCCGTCGGCGTAAACTTCACCGCGTTCGACAAAAAGTTAAACAACACCTGCTGCAGCTTCCCCGCGTCCGTCTCGATCGTCGGTAAGCCCCCCTCCACGTCCAGCTCCACATCGATCTTCCGCCCCTCCGCCTGCGGACGAATCAAAGAACCCATCGCGTCACACGTATCGCTCACCACCATCGGCTCAAGGTGCAGATCGATCCGACCCGCCTCGATCTTCGCCAGGTCCAGCAGGTCATTGATCAACACCAACAGCGACCGGCTCGACCGCTCGATGTTCTTCACATACCGCAGCCGCTTGTCCTCCCCGCTCTCCGCGCCCTCCATGCTCTCGCCCAGCACCTCCGCAAACCCGATGATCGAGTGCAGCGGCGTCCGCAGCTCGTGCGAAACGTTCGCGAGGAAGTCGCTCTTGAGCTGATTCGCCTCAAACAGCGATACGTTCGTCTCCGCCAGCTCACCCAAACGCAGGTCCAACTGCTTGTTCAGGTCCGCCATCGTTTCCTGGCTGTCGCGCAGGTTCGTCAGCATCGCGTTGAACGCGCCACCCAACTGCTCGAACTCATCGCCCGTATTGATATCCGCGCGGATGTTCAGGTCTCCCTCGCCCACCTTCTCCGCCGTCGTCCGCAACACGCGCACCGGGCTCAAAATAATCCGCGTCGTGATGAACCAGAACACCACGATCGCCAGCAGCCCCGCCAGCAACCCCGCCATCACGATGTAAATCCGATTGAACACCAGCTGACGCTTCGCCCAGTACGCGTCCATCTCCACCACCACCACACCCAACAGCGGGTCCGCCACGCCCGCCATCGGCACCGCCGCCGAGAAGTCACCCCCCAACCGGTCCACGTCGCTCTGCCGCACCGCACGCGTGTAACGGTAAATCCGATCCCCGCTCGCGTCGTGCAGCCGCTCGAACACCTCACGGTTGTTCGGCTGAACACGCAGCTTCGCCAGGTCACTGGCCAAAGACCCCTCCACACCCGCCTCCGCCTCAAACCGCGACTGCGGCACAAACCACAGCTCCGTCGGCTTCTCACCGCCCGGCCCCTCCAAACGTCGCGCATCGATCGGCAGCTCACCCCAGGGCCCCACCAGGTCCGCCAACCACTCCATCGCCATCCCCC
>JANQJT010000258.1 GCA_028281485.1 Phycisphaeraceae bacterium | reverse complement strand
GTGTCGGGGCGGATGGAGGTGGTGACCGGGGTGGTGCTGCCGGTGGGGATCGGCGTGGTGGTGGGTGTGGTGGTGGTGTCGAACGTGTTGAAGGTTTTGTTGGAGCGGCGTGAGAAGGCGACGCTGGGTGCGCTGATGGGGTTGTTGCTGGGCGCGGTGGTGGGGCTTTGGCCTTTCCAGGAGCTGGTGCCGGTCGACGAGGTGGCGCGGGTGAAGGGGCAGGTGGTGGAGGTGGTGCCGGCCACGGAGGTGTTGCTAGTGAGGGGACAGGCCGTCGAGGTGATAGACGGCTTGCTGATTTACACGGAGACGAAGAAGGCTGTGCCGACCGATGAGGTGGTTCGCGTGGAGGGGCAGGGGGTAGTGGTGTATCAGGATACGAAGGAGGCAGTAGAGCGAGTGGATTACCCGCGCCAAGCGCGGAAGCCGGGGGGCGTGGGGGAAGTGGCGCTGAGTCTGGGGCTGATCGTGGCGGGGTTTGGGGCGACGATGGGGCTGGCGCGGCTGGGCGGCGACCGCAAGAGGGAGTCGGGGGCTGATTGATCGAACGCGGCGGGGTTCTTAGGATGTCCGCTCCCACGAGACCCGTAGGAGAGGACTTCCCATGAATGTCATGGTTGCCGGCGGCGCCGGATACATCGGATCACACGCGACCAAGCTGCTGCTCGACGCGGGCCACAAGGTGGTCGTGGTTGACAATCTCTATCGCGGCCATCGCGCGGCGGTGGACAGCCGGGCGGACTTTGTCGAGGCGGACCTGGCCCAGACCGACGTGTTGGAGCAGACGCTGCGCGAGTACCGGGTGGAGTGCGTGATGCACTTTGCGGCGCTGGCGTACGTGGGCGAGTCGGTGACCGACCCGCTGGACTACTACGACAAGAACACGGGCGGCACGGTGAGCATGCTGCAGGCGATGAAGGCTGCGGGTGTGAAGAAGATGGTGTTCAGTTCGACGTGCGCGACGTACGGTGAGCCGGACGACGTGCCGATCGTGGAGACGATGGGCCAGAGCCCGGTGAGCCCGTACGGCTGGTCGAAGCTGTTCGTGGAGCGTGTGTTGATCGACTACGCGGTGAGCGATCCGGAGTTCGCGTTTACGGCGCTGCGTTACTTCAACGTGGCCGGCGCGTCGAGCGACGGTTCGATCGGCGAGGACCACGAGCCTGAGACGCACCTTATCCCGGTGATCTGTGAGGCGGTGTTGGGTGTGCGTGAGAAGATCGTGGTGTTCGGTACGGATTACGACACGCCGGACGGGACGTGTATCCGTGACTACATCCACGTGGAGGACCTGTGCGGGGCGCACATCCTGGCGATGGAGAAGATGCAGCCGGGCCAGACGAACTTCTACAACCTGGGCATCGGCCGGGGGTACTCGGTGAAGGACATCATCGAGTCGGTCAAGCGTGTGACGGGCAGGGAGTTCACGATCGAGTACGGCGAGCGTCGCGCGGGTGATCCGCCGATGCTGTACGCGAACTCGGAGAAGATCCAGGGCGAACTGGGATGGAAGCCGAACTACACGGACCTCGATGAGATCGTGCGGACGGCGTGGAACTGGATCGAGAAGCACCCGGACGGATACGGGGACTAACCCCCGCCCCCGGAGGTACCTCTTAAAGTTACTTCGCTACCGCCCTACTGTTTAGATTCATCACCCCGGCCGATTGGCTGGGGTTTTTCTTTGGAGGTCGAGGACGAAGATGTCTCTGGAGAAGTTCCGGGGGCGGGGGTAGAGGCAGGGTCTTTGCCGAACTCGACGCGGCAGGAGGCGCAGCCGGGGTAGGAGTTCAGCCAGGCGGAGAAGAATCGTCCGATGGACCTGAGGATGGGCATGTGATCAGTGTAGGCGCGGGGTTGGGACGGGGATAGCGAGCGGTTACAATCCCCCGCCTATGGCAACGGAAACCGGCACAGCGTACGTCACGACCCCGATTTACTACGTGAATGACAAGCCTCACCTGGGCCACGTCTACACGACGATGGTGGCGGACGTGGTGTCGCGGTATCACCGGCTGAGGGTGGACGACACGTTCTTTTTGACGGGTGTGGACGAGCACGCGGCGAAGGTGTCGGACAAGGCGGCCGAGCACGGGATGTCGGCGCAAGAATGGGCAGATAACAATGCCAAGGCATTCCGCGAGGTGTTCAAGCGGCTGGAGATGACGAACGACGACTTCGTGCGGACCAGCAGCGAGCGTCACAAGGCGAAGGTGACCGAATACGTGGCCGCGTTGAAGAAGACGGGTGATGTGTATGAGGGCGAGTATGAGGGTTGGTACGACGCGGGACAGGAGGAGTACGTCCCGGAAAACAAGGCGAAGGAGACGGACTACAAGAGCCCGGTGAACGGCAAGCCGCTTGTGAAGAAGAAGGAGAAGAACTACTTCTTCCGGTTGGAGAAGTATCGCGATGAGCTATTGGCGTTTTATGCGGCGCGGGATGAGGCGGGGAATTCGTATGTGCAGCCGGGGGCGAGGAAGAACGAGATCGTGAATCGCATTAAGGAGGCACAGGACGTTCCGATCAGCCGAACGGGTAGCGGGGGCTGGGGGATTCCCGTGCCGGGCGACGCGGAGCAGACGATCTACGTGTGGATCGATGCGCTGTTCAACTACCTGACGTACGTGGACGACGATAAGCGGCGGCACTATTGGGAGAGCGGCGCGACGCACTTCATCGCGAAAGATATTCTGTGGTTCCACGCGGCGATCTGGCCGGCGCTTCTGATGGCGCTGGGCAAGTGTGAAGGGTACGGTTGGGTGTGGAAAAAATCTGTTCAAGACAACCAGCTCGTGTATGCGCACAGCTACTGGGTGAGCGACAGCGGCGAGAAGATGAGTAAGTCGCTGGGCAACTTCCTCGACCCGGCTGCGATCGACAACACGGTTAATGAGTTTGGGCTGGATGCGCTGCGGTATTTCCTGGCGACGCGCGGGCCGCTGGGCACGACGGACTCGGCGTTCAGCGGCGAGCTGTTCGCAGAGGTGTACAACGCGGACCTGGCCAACACGTTCGGCAATTCGTGCAGTCGCGTGAGCAACATGATCGGGAAGTATTTTTCAGGAAAGATGCCAGATAAGGGAGAATACGAATCTCTCCCAACTGAATTCTATACACCAATCAATTTTCACTTCTGCGATCTAATAGAAACTCACACCGAGCGGCTCCAAGAACAGTATTCGACAATCATGCTTAACCTCGACCTACTTAGTGCCGCAAATTTGGCCCGTTCTGTGGTGGAGTCAGTTGACGCATACATTGATGAAAGAAAACCGTTCACTCTTGCAAAGGAGTGGGATAAGAATGAAACAGAGGTTGGCGTGATTCTTGGCACATGCGCGGAGGCGTTGCGGATCGCGTCGGTGCTGTTGTGGCCGTTTATTCCGGACGCGTGTGAGACGTTCTGGGAGCGGATCGGGTGTGACTACACGCAACAGATGAAAGACAATAAG
Source organism: Phycisphaeraceae bacterium (assembly GCA_028281485.1). Classification (GTDB taxonomy): domain Bacteria; phylum Planctomycetota; class Phycisphaerae; order Phycisphaerales; family Zrk34; genus JANQHD01. The sequence goes on along the minus strand of JANQJT010000258.1, from coordinate 3,304 downwards.
GGACTGGGCAAGCTGGATGCGTGGACGGAGTGGGGCCAGCTCGAGGCGGGCACGCCAATCGAGAAGGGTGACCCGTTGTTCCCGCGGTACCAGACGAAGGATTAATTACTACGGGGGACAGCACCGGCCTCTGCGAGGCCGGTCCGGCAGCACAGCTGCCGGCTCTTTGTGAGGGGAAACCGCTCCCTCACGGTCGCGGCTCGTATAAGACGCGACTCGTCGTGTTCGTATACGAAGGATAGAATCACGTCATGATTGAATTGGGTGTGAATATCGATCACGTGGCGACGGTGCGGCAGGCGCGTCGGACGTACGAGCCGGACCCGGTGTGGGCGGCGGTTGAGGCGCAGCTCGGCGGGGCCGACGGGATCACGGTGCACCTGCGCGAGGATCGGCGACACATCCAGGACGACGACGTGCGTCGGATCAAGTCGATGTGCCAGGTGAAGCTGAACCTGGAGATGGCGGCGACGGACGAGATGGTGGGGATTGCGTGTGACATTCAGCCGGACCTTGCGATGCTGGTGCCGGAGGGTCGGATGGAGGTGACGACGGAGGGCGGGTTGGACGTGGCCGGTCAGCTGGATCGGCTGAAGGACGTGGTGTCTCGGTTGAGTGATGCGGGGATGGTGGTCAGCGCGTTTATCGATCCGGAGGCAACACAGGTGGAAGCCGCGGCCGAGGCGGGGTTCGGCGTGTGCGAGGTGCACACGGGCTCTTACGCGCACGCGTTTTATGGCAACGGGCACGAGGTGGATCACCCGGCGGTGATCACGGAGCTGGGGAAGGTGGCGGAGGCGGGCCAGCGGATCGTGGACGCGGGGATGCGGTTCAACGCAGGGCACGCGCTGAACTACGTGAACGTGCAGCCGATCGCGTCGCTGCACGACATCCGGGAGCTGCACATCGGCCACGCGATCGTGAGCCGGGCGGTGTTCATCGGGCTGCGCGAGGCGGTGCGAGAGATGAAGATGCTGATGCGCGAGGCGTGCCAGTAAAAAACCGGCTCGGTGGAGCCGGCCGGGGGATCGTGAAAACGAGCGGTGTTTACTTCTTGCCGTAGACGGCGTCGGGGTCGAAGCGTCTTTCGCCGCCGACGTGGCTCATGGCGACGGGGTTGGCAGAGATGTTGTTGAGGTTGACGGAACGATAGAAGCAGGACTTGTAACCGTTGTGGCAGGCACCGCCATCGTTGGTGATGGTGCACTTGAGCCAGAGGCAGTCCTGGTCGCAGTCGGTGCGGAGCTCGTGGACCTCGAGGATGTGGCCGGAGGACTCGCCCTTCTTCCACTGCTTCTTGCGTGAGCGGGAGTAGAAGTGGGCGTGGCGGGTGGTGAGGGTGTGTCGGAGGGCCTCTTCATTCATGTAGGCGACCATGAGGATGTCGCCGGTGTCGCGGTCGGTGCAGACGGCGGTGATGAGGCCGTCGGCATCGAACTTGGGAGAGAACTGGTCGCCGTGCTCGACGTGTTGCTTGCCGCCTCGGGGGGCGAATGTGATAGCCATTGCGTGTTCCTTAACCTGTTGTGTAGGCGGGGTATCTTTGGGTAATGCGGCGGTCGAGTCAACCGCCCTGTCGTGCGTGTCAGACCCCGGCGAGTCTTGGGAAGGTTTCGGGTGTGTCGGTCTGGGTGGTGTGCTTGCGGGGGACGTGGGCGCCGAGTCGTGCGAGCAGCTCGTAGGCGTTGGTGCGGGCCGCGCGGGCCATGGCGGGGACGGCGTTGGGGGCGGCGGGGTCGTCGGCGTAGATCTCGACGGGCGAGCCGAGGGTGACGGAGTCGGGGCAGTCGGTGAGGTCGATGATGACCTGGTCCATGTTGACCTCGCCGCGGACGGGGGCTTCGTGGAGGTCTTGGCCGACGCGTGTGATGCCGCGGTTGGAGAGGGAGACGGGGTAGCCGTCGCGGTGTCCGATGGGGACGACGCCGAGGCGGGAGTCGCGCCAGGTGGTGAAGGTGCCGTGGTAGCCGACGGGCGTGGAGGAGGGGACGTGTCGGACGTGGGTGATGTGGCTGAGCCAGCGGACGGCGGGCGCGAGGGTGACGGGGGATTGCTCGTCGCCGTAGCCGAAGAGGCCGAGGCCGGTGCGGATCATGTCGAGGTGGTAGTCGTTGGAGCGGAGGGCGGCGCGGGTGTTGGCGAAGTGGACGCGGGTGTCGGCGGGGAGCAGGGAGCCGTGCGCGCCGGTGAACTTGATCAGGTCGTCGAACTGGCGCTGGGTGGTGACGGGGTTGATGTCGGCGGAGGTGGGGTGGGAGTAGAAGCCGGCGAGGGTGACGTAGCGCATGGCGGGGAGCTTCTGGAGTATCTGTGAGGCGTCGTGTGCGTCCATGCCGAGTCGTGCCATGCCGGTGTCGAGTTCGATGTGGATGGGGATGGCGGTGCCGAAGGTCATGCCGATCTGTTCGACGGCGGCGAGCTGGTCGGGGCTGTGGATGGACAGCTGGAGGCGGCCGGAGACGGCGGAGCGGTAGAGCGAGTCGGTGCGGAAGATCTGGTCGACGGGTTGGAGGATGAGGACGGGTGTGGGGATGCCGGCGTCGGCGAGTTCGCGTGCTTCGGTTGGGCTGTAGACGGCCAGGAGGTCGATGCCGGCGGCGGAGAGGCGTTTGGCGACGGGGACGGCGCCCAGGCCGTAGGCTGAGGCCTTGACGACGGCGCAGATGGCGGTGTCGTTGGGGAGGGTGTGACGGAAGACGCGGAGGTTGGCGTCGATGGCGGCGAGGTTGATCTGGAGTGTGCTATTGGGGGTCACGATTCAGCTTCCATGCTTGAAGTTGCCCGGGGCGGGTGGGCGATATAAGGTTTGGATAAGTCCAATCGCATCGTCAGCGATCTGGCACGGATTAGCAAGCAGGAAATCGTCGATTTTCGGTGGGGTGAAGCGTTTTTGCGCCGCTCACGCCGGCCCTGAGGTCAGTCAGGTCCAGCGTCATTGGCGAAAGGCCTTCGCCCCACCGCTGACGGCGTTTGATAGGGCCTTTTTTCATGAGTGAAATCTTTGCGACGGATACCAGCTTCGCAGACCTGGGTCTGACCGGAGCGTTGCTGGCCAACATCGAGAAGCGCGGCTTCAAACACCCGACCCACATCCAGGCTCAACTGATGCCGCCGGTGCTGAGCGGTGTCGATGCGCTGGGCCAGGCAAAAACGGGCACGGGCAAGACGGCGGCGTTCGGGCTGCCGATCCTGCAACAGGTGGACCCGACCGGTGCGCTGCAGGCGCTGATTTTGGCGCCGACGCGTGAGCTGGCGTTGCAGATCGTGCGTGAGATGAAGGAGTGGGCGGCCAGCGAGATCCGCA
>JANQJT010000174.1 GCA_028281485.1 Phycisphaeraceae bacterium | reverse complement strand
AGGGCGGCTACCGCAACCTGCGCACCAAGCGCCTGGCCCTGCATCTGGCGCGGGGCCTGGCAGAGTGGCGGGGGATCGACGCAAACCGTGATCCGGCCGGGTGGTGGTGCGACGGCCGGCGACATCTCGGGATACGGCAGTTACCTGCAGACGGGTCCTGCGGCGACCTACCGGACCGAGACCTCGGCCGGCCAACTGACCCAACAGAGCGTGCTGAATCGTTCGACCGCCACCGCGGCGGCGAATTACCGCATCGCGGCCAACCGCGCCGGTATACCGAACAACGCCGGCGGTGATGTGCTGCGTGTGCAGGCCCAGCAGGACCTGCGACTGAATCGATTCCTACCGACGCTACAGGACGTGTCCGGCGGTCACGCCGAGTACGCGACGATCCAGCGTCGCAACCGTCTGCCGCAGGGCGTGCAAGGGCCGGACTTCGGCGAGGTTGAGTACTACCAGGCCAACACCGATCTGGCGCTGCAACCGCTCGAAGCCAACCCCGCGTTGCGCGGCCAGGCCGAGCTCACGCCGATTACGGGTTCGCTCGGCGAGCGCATCGGCGATCAGATGCGACTGGTAGAGACCGGCGGCATCAGCGACAACGCACGCCAGACGACGCAGCGCATCGATCGTTCGATCGATCAGTTGCTCGGTTCGCGCAGCGTTGAACCGGGCACCGACGTCTACATGGACCTGCTCCGCAAGATCCGTGGCGAGGAAGACGACGAGACCGCGGCGACGCTGAACCAGCTCGGCGCCCAGCGCCCCGCCCAAGAGTCTGCTGCGACCGGTCAACAGACCGGGCCGCTTGACGTGCCGACGTACAGCATGACCGATGAGCCCGAAGGGCAGGTCATCAGTGTGCGGCCCGCCGCGGGTGCCGCCCAGGCCGAACAGGGCGAAGATGCCGATACCCAGGACGATAGTCTGGACGCGATCGTTGAGAAGCTGCGTTACGACATGAAGCCGCTGGAGACCATGGCCGGCGGCAACCAGACGCTGCTGGACGGCGCGATGAGCCGAGCCGAGAAGCACATGGCCGAGGGCCGATACTTCGACGCGGACATGGCGTACGTCGAGGCGATGAGTTACAAGCCGGGTCACCCGCTGGCCCGCGCCGGTCGCGTCAACGCGCAGCTGGGCGCCGGTCTGTACACGACCGCGGCGCGCAGCCTGCACACGCTGCTGTCCGCACACCCCGAACTGATCGCCGCGCGATACAGCGAGCCGGTGTTGCCTCCGATCGAACGACTCGAGATCGTGCGCAACCGTTTGCTGCAGCTGCTCGGCACCAACGAGGACGCGACCGATTCGGCGCTGCTCCTGGCGTACATCTCGTACCAGACCGGTGACCGCCAGGGCTGTGTCGACGCGCTGAACACGCTGCAGGAGCGTCGTCCCGACGATCGGCTGGCGCCGCTGCTGAAGCGCATCTGGACCGCCCCCGCCAATCCTAATTCCGAGAGTCTGCCGACCGCCCCGTGAACTCATCTACACAACCCCAATCGAATGACGCGACGCGCAGTTTGGCGTCGGGGCCGGCCTCGGTCTCGCAGCGCCAAGCCGAACGCTTTGCGCCCCAGCTGACGCGTTACCTCAACGTCGCTGCGCTGCAGGACATCCAGGACGGGTTCGCCGCGGTGACCGGTCTGGAGGCGCAGATCGTTGACACGGACAACCGTCCCATCACAGAGCCGACGGTGATCGACGAGCGCGTGCGTGAGCGTGAGGACGCGCTGCGGATGACGCTGGACGCCGACGCGGGCGGGCCGCTCAAGGAGCGGTTCGACGTGCCGATCGTCGTGGGCGATCGCCGGCTGGGATCGATCGTGCTGACCGGTCGCCGACTGATCGAGACCGAGGCGGGCAACGCCGAGCGGTTTGCGCAGTTGGCCGAGCGGTTCGGCATCGGTGAGCAGCATCGTGAGGCGTTCTGCGAATCGGTCGACGCGTTCGTCACCGGTCGTGAGGGCGAGGCGGTGCGGTTCGTTTACCTGCTGGCGGACGTGATCGCGGAGGTTTGTCGTCAGGACATCGCGGTGCGTCAGCGTGCCGACGAGTTGGACACGCTGTATCGACTCGGCGTGTTGCTGGCCGGGCAGCGCGACCTGGACCACGTGCTCAAGCTCGTGGCGTCAAGCGTGGTGGAGGTGATGAACGTCAAGGCGGCTTCGATCCGTCTGCTCAGCGAGGACGGCGACAAGCTCGTGCCCGCTGCCGTGCACGGGCTCAGCAAGCGATACATGGACAAGGGCATGATCTCCCTGCATGAGAGCCTGATCGACCTGGCCTCGCTGGACGGCGAGGTGGTGTATGTCGAGGACATGGCGACGGACACGCGCGTGCTGTTCCCCGACGACGCGCGGCGTGAGGGGCTGGGGTCGATCCTCAGCGCGGGCATGACGTATCGCGGCCAGCGCGTGGGCGTGATGCGCATCTACTCCCACGAGACCCGCCAGTTCAGCGGTCACGAGCGCAACCTGTTGCAGACGCTGGCGCAGACCGCGGGCGCGGCGATCCAGAACGTGCGCTTGGCAGAGGAACGGCGCGCGGCGCGTCGCGTCCAGCGGCAGGTGACGCTGGCGGGGCAGGTGCAGCGCAGGCTGATGCCCGACGGCGAGCTGGTGCGTTATCCGTTCGCGGTGGCCGGTCATTACGAGCCCTGCTTCGAGCTGGGCGGCGACTTCTTCGATTACATCCCGCTGGAGAACTCGATCGGCCTGATCGTGGGCGACGTGGTGGGCAAGGGGGTGCCGGCGAGTCTGTTGATGGCGTCGGTGCGTGCGGCGATCCGCGCCCACGCCGAGGACACCTACGACCTGGACAGCGTGATGGAGAAGGTCAACCGCGGGTTGTCGCGAGACACGCTGGACAACGAGTTTGCCACCGTCTTCTACGCCACGCTGGACACGCAGACGCGTCGCATGACCTACTGCTCGGCGGGGCACGACCCGGCGCTGCTGCTGCGCGACGGCGAGTTTATCCCGTTGGACCAGGGCGGCATCGTGCTGGGTGTGGATCACGCCGCGGAGTTCGAGAAGGGCGTGATTGACCTGCGACAGGACGACGTGCTGCTGATCTACTCCGACGGGTTGCCGGACGCGATGAACTTCCAGCAGGAGAAGTTCGGCAAGCAGCGCGTGATGGACGCGGTGCGAGCGATGGCGGACGGCTCGGCGCGGATGATCATGAAACACGTGCTGTGGGAGCTGCGCCGATTCGTGGGTCTCAACAACCAGTCCGACGACGTGACGCTGCTGGTCGTGAAGATGGACGAGGGCTTCGACGCGTCGATCTGAGGCCGTTTCTGGCCTATAAAACCCTGTATTATTTGTCTTTAAACCCCTCCCCCGGGGGGTGTCGATAGAGCGGATAGGGTCGGATAGTGACCAGACCGTAAGGCACGGCCATGAGCAGCATCAACAGTTCCATCGCCGGCAGTGTGAACCAGGCCCAGCTTCAGCAGGCCCAGGTTGCCCAATCGCAGGACGCGAAGAAGAATCGCGACGCCGAGCGTACGCGCAAGATGAAGGAGTTGTTGGAGAAGCACACGCACGAGGTGGAGGATTCCACCGCGGCGGACACCAGCGACATGAAGGTGCGTCAGCAGCAGGCCGCCGAAGACGATCGCAAGCGCAAGCGTCAGCCGCACACCGACGATCGGGACAACGTCGCCGGCGATGAAACCGATCACGAAGGCCGCCTGGATCTTAAGGCGTAGGCCGCACCGCAATCTCTTACAAGGGTATTGGGGGTCGTGTCCCCGTGTGAGACTTCACGCGGGGGCGTTGTTGCCGTGGATCAGCTCGGTTAGTGCGCGTTCGACGTCGTCCTGTTTCATCAGGTGCTCGCCGACAAGCACGGCGTTGACGCCCGCGGCCTGGAGCTTGGTCACGTCCTCGTGCGTGCGGATGCCGGATTCGCTGACGAGGATGGAGGTGTCTTCGACCAGGTCGAGCATGCGCAGGGTGTGGTTGAGGTCGGTGGTCATGGTGCGCAGGTCGCGGTTGTTGATGCCCAGCAGGCAGTAGCCGGCGTGAGGGAAGCCGACGTGGGGGCGGACCTTCAGCAGCGAGTCGGTGTCGTGCACTTCCAACAGGACGGTGAGCTTCAGCTGCGTGGCGCAGATGAGCATGTCGACCAGCTCGCCTTCGGAAAGGCATTCGGCGATCAGCAGGACCGCGTCGGCCCCGGCGGCGCGTGCTTCAAAGAGCTGGTAGCGATCGATCAAAAAGTCCTTGCGCAGCACGGGCAGCTTGATGTTCTGCTTGATGCGACGCAGGTAGTCCAGCGAGCCCTGGAAGTATTTTTCGTCGGTCAGGCAGCTGATGGCGGCGGCGCCGGCCCGCTCGTAGGCGCGGGCGATCTTGACCGGGTCGAAGTCCTCGCGGATCAGCCCCGCCGACGGCGACGCCTTTTTCACCTCGGCGATGACGTTGACGGTCGGTGAGGCGTGTCGCACGGCGGCGAAGAAGTTACGCGGGGCGCTGGTGTCCATGGCCATGGCCTCGAG